>JAEKLQ010000072.1 GCA_019509785.1 Fibrobacterota bacterium
AGCTGAAGGAAGGGCCCACCGATATGGTCATCCTGGGTAGCGGCAGCCTGGTGGCGCAATTGGCTCCGCATCGCCTGATCGACGAATACCAATTCGTAGTGACCCCCGTGGCCATCGGCGGAGGACGCACCTTGTTCCAGGGCCTGAAGGAGCCTTTGCCGCTCAAGCTCGCGAAATCACGCGCCTTCGGAAACGGGAATGTTGTGCTAACCTACGTCCCCGCGTAAATCGCTTCGCGTTGAGTGGGGTCAGAAAAGCTTCTTGAAATAATCGCCGAGGGTGCGTTCCTTGTAATCCTTGTACTCGCCGGCATCGAAGAAGACGCCATGGCCCGCGGAGCAGGCTTCGAATACGATATGCGATTGCGAAGGGTCGGCGGCGCGCCGCATGGTTTCGCCGCATACCGGGCAGGGGATGTCGAGGGCATCGTCGAAGGATCTGCCGATCTCCGCTTCGCCGATGTCGATGGCTTGCGAGCCGTTGATCTTGCGCAGGCGCTGGTGCCCGTCTTCCTTGAACCAGATGCCGCGGCATTGCAGGCAACGGGACACGTGTATCCCGCCGATGTCGGCGAATTCCATTTCCGATTTGCATTTCGGGCAATCCATAGCATCCCCCCGCTTCGAAAGCGCCGGACCTCCGAAATGTAGGATAGCCCCGGCCGGAATTCATGACCGGATCAATTCGGATATAGACGTACTAGAGGCCGGATATGTTGCAAGCCGTTTTCCCGGATATCGGAAGCGATGGAACCGATTCCTGCGGCCAAGCCGCGGATGGATCGGAAACTGCCCGGGGATGTGCGCGGGATCACGGCGGAACTTCCGAAGCCGGGGCTAATGCTTATTTTGGAATCCATGAATACCAAGATCACTTTCGCCGGTCTCGCCCTGCCTTTCATTTTCATCGCCTGTGATTCCGCCTCTACGGCCACGGGCACGGTGCCCCCAGGGCCGAAGGGAACCCAGCTTTGCGCCGACGTGAACCCGTTGTTCCCGTCCCGCTTCCTGCCCGACGATACCGATAAGGAGGATGTCATCCGGGACATCGTCGCGGACGGCGCGGATGTTTTCTTCCGAACCTATAAGGCCGCGTATCGCGTGCCGGCCGCCGGCGGCGAACCCGTGCGCCTGGACGCGGAAAAGCCGGGCCAATACGTGAAGTCCCTGCATAAGGTGGGAAGCCGCATATACCTGTATTCCAAACGCGATAATAATGGGGTGCTCCAGGAATTGCCGCGCACCGGCACCGCCACCACTACGTTGGCTGCGCCCATCGCCCCCGCCGCGGGCCAGACGGAAGTGGACGAAGCGTTATTCATGGATGAAACCCATCTCTATTTCCTCGCCACCAAATTGATTGACCGGGACGACGGATCGGGACGCTACTCCGCCTATTTCCTGGATCGCATGCCCTGGGCGGGCGGAGCCACCGAGCAGTTAGTCAGCCTGGATTCGGCCCGCATCGGCAAGCTGTTCAAGCAAGGCGACCGGCTCTACTACGGGCGCTTGACCGGCGCCTCCTTCTGGAACCAAGCCGACGCCATCTTTTCCCTCCCGGCTTCGGGGGGCACGCCCATTATGGTCAACGCGCTGTCGGGCCCGCAAACCCTGGTCGACATTTTCGCCGCCGACGACGCATCCCTATATCTGAATATCATCGCCGACCCCACCCTCATCAAATCCGGCGTCTCCAAGGTCCCGCTCGCGGGAGGGACCCCGACGCTTCTGATCGATGGGAAGGTCGATGCCATCTGGCTCGATGCCGGCCGCGCTATCTATACTGAGTACCACCAAGTCAAAACCGATTCCGATCCGCTGGCCAACTGGGCTACCGGCATCTACACCGTTCCCGTCGCCGGCGGCGCGGCCGCCTATACCGGCTGCATTCCCGAGGGCCTCGGTTCGGGCACGTTCGGCGTCCAATCCGCAACGTTTTCCGGCGGCGTCCTGTACCTGGGCACGACCAGTAACGACGACGGGAAGAATACCATCATCAAATACGCCGTGCCTTAATCAATCGGGATCGGGGAAGCGTATCGCCTCCGGTCGCGTGAAATACGCTCCCGCCGCGGATCCGTGCGATACCCGCAGCGAACGCCCGCACGCGTCCGCTGCAGGGAATCCGGAAGCGGGACGGGATAGCGGAGTAAGGCGGACGTCCCGCACCTCCGTCGCAGCGTCCGATTCCAGCAACAATACCCAATCATCCGCGGCGGCGGGATCGGCATTCTTTCCGTTCTCGCCCGCCGGATCGAATGCATGGGCCGATTTCGCGAAGGGCGATCCCGCGGCCCCGTGGGCGGCGCCCGAGTAGGGATCGATCCAGGACGCTTTCACCGATTTTCCCGCCAGCTTGGAAAGGTCCGCGCTGAAGGCCGCGCCGCCCGGCGCGTAGACCACCGCGAAAGATCCATCATCCGCCCGCGCCGCGGCCAACATGTCCTTGCCGCTCCCCTTGGACGTGGTCACGAGGGCATTGTCCGCATCGGGAACCAGCTTCCACCAGTCCGCGCCCGCGAAGAAGGCGTTCTGTTTCGAGAGCGATAAGGCTCCCGGGCTGCCCAACGCGGTCCGCCAATCCGATGGGAAGGGCCAGACGGAATGATGACCATAAAAATTGCCGCAAGCTCCGGAGAGATAGGCCTGCCAGGCCTCCCCGCGCACCTCGCGGGCGGTGAGTTGCAGTTGGCCCGCCAGCGATCCTTCGTAATAGGATTCCAGCAGTAGGGTCGGTAGCGCCGCCGCCGCATAATCGGCCAGCACCCGGCTCGCGAGGTTATCGATGCCGGTATAGCTGCTGTTGAGCGTGAGCCAGGAGGGATTCGCGTCCGTGCCCGTGCTGTTGCGGGCCCAGTGGGTGGTGAAGAGATGGTTCTTGTCCGCGCTTAATATGCCCGCCGCCAAGGCATCGGGAATGGCCAAGGTGGGCGGGCGGAAGTCTCCCCCATTCACCCAGATGATGTTTTTCCGGCCCGCATAACGGACGCCCAGGAAAGCCCCGTAATCGCGGATGGCATCGGCCCCGGCGCTCACGGCCGCGGCGTACCAACCTTCGCTCCCCCCGTTGTATCCCAGGTATAAGGCGCTCATGAGCACCACCATGCCCCGCTTCCCGGCCTCGTCGAGGATGAAATCGACGTGGGCCCAATACGCTTCGTTCCGGCGGGTGAAATCATCCGCCACGAACGGCAATTCGCCGTACGCGTTCTTCGGCGCGTTGGCGGCATAGCCGTCATCCACGTTGACGGCTTCGATCAGCAAGGCATTGAAGCCCTTGGCCTGGCGATCGTCCAGGTAAGCGAGGACATCTTCCCGCGTGAGCTGTACGGCCAAGGCCCAAGCCGCCTCCCCGCGCAATTGGAAGGGCTTCCCGTTCTCATCGACCAGGTAATGCTTGCTGGGGCCCACTGTAAGAAGGGGCGCGGAAAGCTGGGCCGCCACCGCGAAGGAGAGGCAGAGGGAAAGGGCGCAGGCCCTGGCAGGGCAAACCATCAGAAGTCCCCTCATGCCATCGCCGCCCCCAGCATTTTGTCGAGCAGCGGCTTCTCATAGGGCTTCCGCAGCAAACCCTTCGCCCCGGCCGCCAACAAGGACGGGATCTTCGCATCCGCCGAGAATCCGGTCGAGATGATCACGCGCGCCCGGGGATCGATGGCCCGCAGCCCGGCGAAGACCTCCGCGCCGTCCATATCGGGCATCATCATGTCCAGGATCACGACGTCGATCTCCGCCCCGCGCTTCCGGTAGATGTCCAAGGCCTCCCTTCCATGCGAGGCCTCCAACACCTTATTCCCGCCCGCCGAGAGCATGTCCCTCATGATCTCCCGCACAGGGGAATCGTCATCCACCACCAGCACGGTAAGGCCGCCGCGGGTAGGCGAATCCTCTTTCCCGAAGGCCTGTTTCGCAGGTCGTACCGTCATGGGCAGATACAAGTGGAACGTGCTCCCCCGCCCTTCTGCGCTATCCAAGGCGATGCGCCCGCGATGGGTCCGGACGGTCCCGAGCACCGAGGGCAGGCCCAAACCGGTTCCTTTACCAACGGGCTTGGTGGTGAAGAAGGGCTCGAAGATGCGCCGGCGCACCGCCTCGCCCATACCCATGCCCGAGTCCGTCACCTCCAGGTGCAAGTAGGGGCCGGGAACGGGATCCTCCGTATCTCCGATCCAGGCCGGCTGCGCCCCCGGCAATGGAAGGTGGACGATCCCGGTGCGGAAATGAATGCCGCCGCCGCGGGGCATGGCGTCGCGGGCGTTGAGGGCGAGATTGAGCAATGCGCTCTGGAGGCTGGCCGGATCGCCGACGATGGTGGCGCGTTCGGCCCCCGGAATCTGACGCAGGGCGATGCGTTTGTCCAGGCTATGGGACAGCAGTTCGCATACCTCGGCGATCAATTCGTGCATATCCACCGGCACGCTTTCCACGATCCCTTGGCGCGAAAAGGTCAGCAGGTTCCGCGTCAGGTCGCCCGAACGGTTGGCGGCCCGCACCACGGCCGAGGCGAAACGCCGCATCTCGGTGTCGGTAAGCCGGCTCTCCAGCAAGCCCGCGTAACCCAGGATGATGCTGAGCTGGTTATTGAAATCGTGCGCGACCCCGCCCGCCAATTGGCCGATGGCGACCAGCTTCTCCGCCTGGCGCAGGCGCTCTTCCCCCCGCTTGCGCTCGGAGATGTCGCAGAAATAAATGGTCAGACCTTGCGGCGAGGGGTAGATGCGGTTCTCGAACCAGGAATCGTAGGGCGGATAATATTCCTCTATGCACATGGGGATCTGCTCGGCCATGGACTTCTCGTAGGCGAGATGGAATTTCTGCCCGCGGCCCTCGGGGAATTCCGTCCAGATATGCTTGCCGATCAGATCCTTGGCCTTCCGGCCGAAGTATTCCCCGGCCTTCTTGTTCACGTAGGTGTAGCGCCATTCCCGATCCAGGGCCACGAAGGCGTCGGAGATGCGCTCGAATACCTGGCGCCGCTCCCGCTCCGCGCGGCAAGAGGCGATCGCGATGCCGGCGATATGGGTGATGAGCCGGATGGTCGCCATGTGCCCGGCGGTAGGCAACCCCGGGGTACGGTAATAGATAGCGAAGGATCCCAGGGCCGCGCCCGCGGCATCTAAAATGGGCGTGGACCAGCAAGCCCGGAGGCCGTAGGGGGCCGCGTAAGCGCGGTACTCCGCCCAGAGGGGATCGGTAAGGATGTCCTCGACGAAGACCGGCTCGCGCCGGAAGACGGCGGTGCCGCAGGATCCCGCGCGGGGGCCGATGGCTTTACCGTCAATAACGTCCCGGTAGGCGGCGGGGAGGCTGGGGGCCGCCCCGTGGCGAAGCGTTTTGCCATCGGCGTCCAAGAGCAGGATGGAACAAAGCATTTCCGGCGAGCGGGCTTCGCAGAAGCGCAGGGCCGCATCCAGCACGTCTTCCAAAGGCGCGCCTTTGGCCACCATTTCGGTGAGTCGCAAATGGGCTTCCAGGGGTGACTCTTCCATGCCCGCTCTACCTGCTTTCGTGAGCATCGTAACGGCGCTCCGCGGCGCAGGATTAATCTAAGTCAACCACGGGGGAGGCGCCGGACCCTATAGTGATCCGGAACCCCGTTTTTCGCGTGCAAAGCGTGCGCGCCGGCGTCGAAATTGCCCGAGTATCGCGGGTCGGCGCCCCGAAAAGGCGGCGGCGCCGCTCCCGCATCGGTTCGGGGAGCGATCGGAACCCCGATCAGTAAATGACTATGGGCCTTACGAGGCCCGCCAATTTCGTCCGCGCCGTATCCGGACAGGCGTAAGGAGCGCCTTTCCAATCCGCGAACTTATCGGCTCCGGTAAAATCCGCCATGCCGACATGGGCGTATGCCGCTCCCAGATCCAGCCCGGCCGCGCTCAACTTCGCCTTGTAATGGCCTTGTTCGAGGGCGCTCACCGCGGGATGGCCAAAGCCTCCCGGCAAGGTCCCGTACAGGTATAGGGTCGCGCCGGAGGCCGGCGCCGTGTTGCTGTACACCGCGAAAGCCGCGTTATTCCAATCCCATTGGAACCACCCGGTCAGCGAGGCCATGCGCCAACCCACCCACAAGGTCCCCTGCATGGAGCGCCCATCCACCGTGGTCTGCGACACCTTCCAGCATTCCAGACTATCGAACTTCACCGTTTGGTTGGGAAGTATGACGCTGTCGCAGGACCCCGGGAACGCGTTGGCGGCCCCGTAGATGCCGGACGGTCCCGAGTAGCTTCCGTTATACAAACCTTCGCTGCTATCGTAATTGGCCTTGAGGCTGAATTGCCCCGTCACCGAGAGGACCGGCTGGCTCGCGTCCAGGATGACGAGGCCGCTGGCGGTATCTTTCGAGTTCGCGCTCCATGTGAGTACGGCGGAGACGGCGCTGTCCTTTTGGGTGAGGCGCAGTTTGCCTTTGAAAAGGCTATCCTCCGCGGGCCCGTGCTTGGCCACGACTAGATCATAACACCCCGAGACGTTGGGGACGGTCTTAGGCTTGGGCTTTTCGCAGGCCTGGTTGGCGGGCCAGCCTTCCACGTCGAGGCAGACGCGGACCGCGCCCCCGCCTACCGCCTTCAGGTACAGATGCACGTCCGTTGTCGCGCCGGCCGCGATGGCAACGGTATCGCTTCCCTCATGGGTGACCATGGTATCCCGTTGGGCCGAATCGAGACGTACCAGCCGCCCATGGAAGATGCGCCCGGGGCCGGCAGGGATGCCCGAGAGGGCCAAGGTTATCGGCTTGCCTTCGGTCATGGTCGCGGAGAAATGCATAGGCGCCATCCCCGGGCCGGCCACGTCCAGGAACAAGATCGCTTGGGAAGCGCCAGCCAGGTACCCCGCGGGCAGGGCCGGCACCGCAACGCGGGCGGAGCCGGAACCGTTTTTGGCCGGTCCCGCGGAATCATTCGGTTCGCATGCGAACAAACCCAAAGCCGCGAGGGCGGGTATGAAGACGCGTTTCAATCGCAAGGAAAGCATAATCACCTCCAAAAGGATATCCGCCTCCCGCAGGGGGGGAGGCTGGATGGGATCTACCCTTTCCTTTGATGCTTGGGATAGGCCGAAATGTAAACCCCGCTCTCAGAATGGGAGCGGCAAACGATCCGTCGGGGAGGCGCGCGGCCTTTCGACCGCGCCCGAACCTATAACCGGAAGTCGGAATCCAGGCAACCGGAGAGGGTGCCTGTCCAGGAGCCCAAGGCCCGGGTCGGCGCATTGAGCTTCATGATCTTCCCTTGGCCCTTCCCGTTGGCGAAGTTGACCTCGTACTCGGAGGAATCCACCTTGAGGCTCTTAGGGAACATGCCGGAGGGCGGAGGGAAAGACCAGGTCGCGAAGCCGGTGGAATCCAGGGATCCCATGAGAATGCTGGTAACTCCCGCGGCCGCGCCGTAGCCGTCCCAATGGGTATAGGTGTTGGCGTAATCCCCGTGGACATCGAAGCCGACCCGGCCATTGACGGTTTTGCCGTCGGACTGCGATTGGGTGAAAGCGAAGCAGAGGCGTTGCGCGGGAGGCGGAGGCGGGACCACGGTGGTTTCCGGCAAGCAGGACCCGGGCGTCGCCACGGCTTGGCCCATGATGAATCGGAGGCTGTCGTAGAAATAGCCGGTCAAACGGCCGGTGGAATCGAGCTGCGCCTGGAAGCTGAAATCAGAACGGCCGATGCCGAGGTACACTTGGCCGGTGCGCGAGTAGACGCCGGTGGCCGTATCGGAAACTCCCGAACTCCAGCTGACCGTACCTTGCACCAGGCTATCGCTCTGGATAAGCCGCAGCGCCCCCTTGAATAGGGTATCCCGCCCGGGCACGGGGCTGGGCTTGCTGACCACCAGGGCGTAGCAGCCGGAGAGGGATCCGGGGAAGGGAGGAGGTGGCGGAGGCGGCGGAGTGATGCAGGAAGAGTCGGATGCCCAGCCCTCGACCTCGACGCAGACGTGGGCCGACCCGAGGCTTCCGAGCTGGCGCAGGAAGAGATGCACCTCGGCAACGCTGTCGCGTTGGATCCAGGCGCTGTCGACGCCTTCGTGCGTTACGCTGGTATCCTTTCCCGAAGAATCGATGCGTATCAGGCGGCCGCGGAAGGACCGTAATCCTACGGGAATGCTATCGATGAACAGCGGGGGCGGGGCGTCCGGCCCGACGATCCACGACCTTGTCATGGGCGCCATCCCCGATCCCGAAATGGTAAGCGCGAACCAGGCTTGCTGGCTCGGGGCGGCCAGATAGCCTGCGGGGAGTTTCGGCAGGACGATGCGGGCCGAGCCCTTGGCCGCATGCGGATCGGCTTGTACGGGCGATTTGTCCGCCTGATTGCAAGCGAACAATCCGAAAGCGGCCAAAGCGAGGCCGAACAAATGGGTTTTTCCGATCATAGGTTCCTCCGAGGGATTGAGGTTAAGGGCAGGTCCCGGCAAGGGTATGGGCCCGGCCTGAACGTCGAGACGCGGTCTATCCTTGAATAGACGTACTCATGGCCGCAATTGTTCCACGTAAAAGGATATACTCGCTTGGGGTGAAAATTTTCGCGAGAATATTCAAGTTCGGTATCGTGGGCGGCACCGGCGTCCTCGTGAATGCGGGTCTGTTGTACCTGTTCACGGAATGCCTCGGGCTGCGATACCGCATTTCGAGCATCATCGCGATCGAATGCGCGATCGTGAACAACTTCACCTGGAACTTCCGTTGGACCTGGGCGGATCGCCGTGCGGATGGAGCCACCCCGGTAACGCTCCTGTTCCTCAAGTTCAATCTCGGCAGCGGCCTGGTGGCGCTGGCGGTG
Source organism: Fibrobacterota bacterium (assembly GCA_019509785.1). NCBI lineage: Bacteria > Pseudomonadati > Fibrobacterota > Fibrobacterota bacterium. Next base: position 8,776 of record JAEKLQ010000072.1, read on the forward strand.
AATTGGGGATTGCTGGTATTCCTCACCGAGAAGGCCGGGCTGTATTACCAGGCCGCGAACCTGATCGGGATACTCTGCGGGGTCGCGGCCAATTTCCTGCTGACGCATCTCTGGACCTTCGCCGCGCCTGCGGCGCGGGCGGAAACCCGGGCCTGATGTTCAACGGACCCGACGGGGCGCGCTGGGTCCTTCCGTGGGCGACGTGGATGGGCGCGCTGGCCGGGGCCGGGATGGTTTCGGTTCCGGCGCTGCGGGCCAGGCGGTTTTCCCGCGAAGCGTGCGCGTTAACCCTCGTTTCCCTTGCGATGGCGGGCTGCATCGCCTTCATCGCCGTGCAACGCCTGAGTTCGGGGGTCCGCGAGTTCGAAAGCTTCAACGCCATCATGGGGATGCGCGTCGCGCATGGCGTTCCGCTCTATCCGGATCCCGGGCAGCAGCCCCTCGGAACCATCTATACGCCCTTCTATTTCCTGCTGGGCGGCGCGTTGCATGCGGCGCTTCCCGACCCGTGGGGATGGGAACGGCTGGTCTCGTTGGCGGCGGCATTGCTCTCCGCCTGGTACGCCTATTCCATCGCCCGCCGGCTGGGCGCGGGCAGGGAAGGCGGCCTCTGGTCGGTGGCCCTCTTCCTCGCCACCTACTCGGTGATGGAATGCAGGTATGATGAGATTACCCCCAATCCCTTGCTCATGTGCGTCAGCGTCGCCGCGGTCGATTACCTGCTGCGGCGGACGCCGGCCGGCGACGGGATGGCGCTTTTCCTGGCGGGTTTGGCCTGCTTCACCAAGCAATCCGGGATCCTTGAATTCATCGTGATCCTCGTTACGATTATTACGCAAGGACGGCCCGCGATCGCCCGGCTGTGGCCGCTCGCGTTCTGGGCGGCTGCCGGCATCGTGCTCCTGTACGCGACCGGGGGGAGGGCCTGGGATTATCTCGTGACCTACGTCGGAGGCCATCCCATGCGTCCCTGGCCCGATGCGTACTGCCTGAAAAGTTTCTTCATCCTACAGGCGCCACTGTGGGTCTGCCTAATCTATGCCTTCGTCAAGCGGCGCGATCTCCGCTTCCTAGCGGCCTTCGCGGCCGTGACGCTGTCGGGCATCCTGGGCCTGTGGAAAGACGGAGGCTGGATCAGCGCCCTCTTCCCGGCGGAGCCCCTGCTCTGCGCCGCCGCGGGAATCATCCCGGGAAGAATCCCCCGCGCGCTGGCTCTGGCGCAATTGGCCATCGGCATCTACAATCCTTTCGCGCCCTTGTTCCCGTGGGCCACTTTCCGGGACGTGGATCGCCTGGAGATCTCCGTCGCCCGGGCCACGCCGGGCGAGGTCTGGTTGCCCGTGGAATCGTATCTCGCGGCGTCCGCGGGGAAACCGGAGTGGGATCATTTCGGCGCGATCGAAAGCTATTGCTGGGGAGGGCGCGGCGCGCCGGAGCGCCTGGTCTCCGCGGTGCGCGAAAAGCGGTTCGGCGCCATCCTAATGCGACGGGACGGCCATTTGGCATTCCGGGACCTGCCGGGGCCACTCCTCGAGGAAGTCGATGCCAACTATGTCCCGCAGGAGCAGTCGGGCCTGATCGTCTACCGGCCGCGGGGGCCCCGTTAGGTTGGCGGCGCGGCGCACGGCAGCGGCGAACCTAGGCGCATCCCGCCACCTAGCGACGCCCGCAGGTCAATGGTGGAAGACCGAAACCTTCGTGTTCCGGGATTTCCCTCGGATGCTGCGACCTAAAAGGTTTCGGTAGGCCGGGAAACGGGATCCCCATTCCGTTTGACCGCATTCTCTTTTTCCGCCGCAGGTTCCGGATGCCGGACCAGGATGGGCATTGATCGGAAGAGGAGATTCGGTAATGGCTTTGATGATGCTATCCAGCATGACCTGGATTGCGGCCGGTTTGCTTGCGTCGACGCGGAAAAACAATCCTCCGGTCATATTCGAAAGCTGTTTCAGACTCACGGTATCCGGCGTAGGTTTTTTCCCAAGAAAAATACTGTAAATCGGAATCGCCGGATCGGCGGCATTCAAACCGGCGTTTCCATCGGCCGCGATTCCATCCGAAATGAACACAATCGCGTGTTTCGGGTTTTTAGCCAGACTGGTATCGTTCAGCCAAGACTTGGCCAAGGTCAACGGCGGACCATAACTGGTACTGGGAAGACTGTCCAGGCGAATCATGTTGAGGAGTTGGGTGACATTGGCCGAGCTGTTCAATGGCAAGGGAGGTTGAGGGAATTCGATGACCCCGGCGAATCCCACTGAACCCACGGTGGAAGCAGGGGCGATTTGCGCCAAGTAGCGGATGGCATTGCGGATGACAACGCCTCGCGAATTATACGGGTCGCCCGCGTATTCCCTGCAAACTTGATTGCCGGGAAGCAGCAGAATGGTTCTAGCCAGCGTTTGAGGGGCGGTGTAATTATACGCGGTGTCTTGGACGGCATAGGAGATGAAATCGCTTGCCGTATTTGCGCAAGCGTACGACGAGCTCCAAAAGAGGGTGTCCTGGTCGGCAGAATCAATGCTCGCGCTATGGGTCCACATGCTGCCGCTATTGTCGTAAATGAAAACAATGTCGGATGGAGCAGTCTGCGCCTGCAATGACTCCTGGCACCCGGGCAGAAAAACGGAGACCAGGAGGAATTTCAGCGCCCCGAACATGCAGAGATTTTTGAACGTGATTGCAGCCTTCAAAAAGACTCCTCGTATAAATCCCGATGGTACCAAAATAACTAGTAACTATTTGCGGCCTATCCAGGGTCGGGGATGAATGGGGTGCCGAGCGAAGACCGGGTAGAGCGCGGTCAGAGGGATATCAGCTGCGAAGTGCGGTTTGGGGGCGTTGCGGGGGCGAAGCCCATGCTAGATGGGGTAGCGGAGGTCCCCGCAGGGGCGGGCGCGTAACGCACGCCCCGAGGAGGCCGGAGCGAGGGGAAGGCTTTCCCCTACGCATCTCCAACTCCGGAAACGGATCGAATGGGCGGGTCAGCGCGCGTTCGGAAGCACGTCCTTCCAGGCGCCCACCTTTGCCGAAGCCAAGACCGCGTCGCAAATGCGGGTAGTTTCCAACGCCTCACGGAAGGTGGGGCTGGTCGATTTGTTCCCCGCCACGTTCGTGAGGAAATCGGCCACCTGATGCACGAAGGAATGCTCGTACCCGATCTGCAATCCCGGAACCCACCAGTTCTTCATGTAGGGATGATCGCCATCGGTGATGTGGATGGAGCGCCAGCCGCGCAGCTTGCCCTCGTCGCGGTGATCGAACCATTCCAGGCGGTGCAGATCGTGCAAGTCCCACTTGATGGAAGCATGCTCGCCGTTGATCTCGAAGGTGTACAGGGCCTTGTGCCCGCGGGCGTAGCGGGTGGACTCGAACAGGCCCAATGATCCGTTCTGGAAGCGGGCCAGGAAGGCGCAGGCATCGTCGATATTGACTTTCTCGACCTTGCCCGTCAGGTTGTGCTTCCGTTCCTTGATGAAGGTCTCGGTCATGGCCGTGACGTTCTTGATGGAGCCGTTCAGCCAGATGGCGGTGTCGATGCAATGCGCCAGCAGATCGCCGGTCACCCCCGAGCCCGCCGCGGCCGCGTCCAGGCGCCAGAGACCCGTCCCGCCCTGGGGCAGGTCCGCCGAGATGGTCCAGTCCTGCAGGAAGTTGGCGCGGTAATGGAAGATCCGCCCCAGGCGGCCTTCGTCGATGAGTTGCTTGGCCAGGGTTACCGCCGGGATGCGGCGGTAGTTGTACCAGACGGTGTTGAGCACCTTGGCGCCTTCGACCGCCGCCACCATTTTCTCGCCTTCGGCGGTGTCGCGCGCGAGGGGCTTCTCGCACATGACCATCTTGCCGGCTTGGGCCGCCGCCACGGCAATCTCCATGTGGCTGTCGTTGGGCGTCACGATGTCGATGACGTCGATGTCCTTGCGTTCGATCAGCTTGCGCCAATCGGTCTCGATGGACTCGTAGCCCCACTTGTCGGCGAAGGCCTTGGTATTGGCCTCGGTGCGGCCGCATACGGCCTTCAGCACGGGCTGATGCTCGTTCTCGAAGAAGTTGCCCACCCTGCGGAAGGCGTTGCTATGGGTGCGGCCCATGAAGCCGTACCCGACCATGCCGATATTCAATTTCTTCTTGGACATGCCGTAGGTTCCTTAAGTGATGCCGTGGTAGTCGTTCAGTTCCAACCGTGCTTTTCCCGCACCGCGCTCATCGCGGCCAGGATCTTGTTCCAGGTTTCCTGCTGTTCCATCACCGCGTTGGGGAACATGCAGCCGTCCCAGCAGATATGCTTGATGCCGATGTGCTGACCGTTGCGATCCCGCAGCCAAAAGCCCGCGTGGTAAGGGATATCCAGCTTCCCGTTCTTGTCGTCGACGGGGCAATGGCGCCCGGTCTTGTCATGGGTTCCCGAGCCGAACGCGGTCGCGTCGTTCTGGGCCACGTGGAAATCCTTCACCCAGGGCCGCAGTTTATCGGTGAGCTCCCGGTAGGCCTTGTCGAAGGCGGGCTTCTCCCAGTTGAAGCCCTCGGGAACCAGGCGGGCCTCGGGGGCGTTGTAGCCGAGCATGAAGAGAAGGGTATGCGCCATGTCCGCCTGGATGCCGACGGTCTTGGGATTGTTGACGCCCTCCATGATCTCCAGCAGGGATTTCCAGCTGTGCATGCCGCCCCAGCAGATCTCCCCTTCCAGGGCCAGCTGTTCGCCGAAGCTCTCGGCGATCTTGGCCGCTTCCTTGATGGTCTCGATGTTCTTCTTCTGGTTATTGATCGGATCCTTGGCGAAGTTGGCCGGGCTGTTGGCGGTATCCAAACGGATGGAGCCGTACTTGCGGATGCCGATGTCCTTCAGCTTCTTGGCGATGGCGCAGGACTTCTTGAGGGTGGCCAGGTAGTTCTTCCGATCCTCGTCGGTGCCGAAGGCTCCGCCGCCGCCCCAGATGGGCGCGACCAACGATCCGATTGCCAGGCCCTTGGAACCGACCTTGTCGGCCAGCTTCTTGAGATCGTCATCGGTGGATTCGAGATCTTGATGCGGGAGGGAGAGGAACAAATCGATGCCGTCGAACTTGACGCCGTTCACCGAAGCGTTGGCCGTCAGTTCCAGCATCCGGTCCTGGGAGATGACCGGTTCGGCCCCGGGCTCCTTGCCGCCTTTGCCCACGAGTCCCGGCCAGGCCGCGTTATGCAGTTTCGGGTATGCGTTCGCCATGATTGCCTCCGCCATTTAATGGATAAAATCTACTTCCCTGCTTTTGACGCGGAGCGGCGGCGGAAAGAATCAGCCGCCGGATCCATTCACCGCTTGAGGGTCTTGAAAGCCCCGGTTTCCGGCGCTTTGGGGGCCGCGTCAGGCCCGAAGTAGCGCAAGGTGACCAAGGGTTCGGTGCCCGTGTTCTCGAAAACGACTCCCCTCGTGGCGGCCTCGTGGGACACGAACACCTCATCCTCGGTCATTGCGCCGAATCGGATCATGTTGGGCGATTGCAGGATATGCTTGCCGACGCGCCCATAGCCCTGCACCGTGATGAGGCCGTAGGCTCCGCCATCCTTGATGGTCGCCTTGGCGCCCGGCTCCAGGGTCAATTCCTTGGCCGAGAACAGATCCCGATCGCCTTTGTGGGCGCCGCGGTTGGGCCCGCCGAACTTACCGTACACCACCCAGCGATCCTGGTAGCCTTCCGTCCAGGTTTCCCCGTCGTTGATGGGCGCGAGGAAATGGTGATCGCGGAAGTTGGGATCCACGTTGGCGTCCCAATCGAGCTGATCGACCAGATAATCCAGATCGTTCTTGAATTGCTCCGGAGTATCCTTCACGAACAAATCCCAATCCACGCGGCGGCCTTCCACCATGCTCTGGTACATGGCGAATACGTCGCTGCCCCATTGCGGTTCGTAGGTGAGCAGGGAACCGGGCGCGTGCAGCAGGCAGGCGGGCACGTGCCAGCCGGTGCCGGGATTGAGGCGGTAGGCCTTGGACAAGTCCAGGATGCCGTTATCGCCCTTGTTCCAGTTCTCCAGGCAGCGGCGCACGTCGGACTTGGTGACGCCGGGTTCCAGGCCGAAATAGGTGTGGGGGAAATTGTTCCCGATGGAATTGAGCTGCGGGGGGAAGTAGTAACATTCCGGTTTCCCCTCCTGACCCACCTTGGCGGCCTGCTCCTCGTTATGGTGCATATGATGCGGGATGGGCCCCATATTGTCGAAGAACTTGGAGTAGACGGGCCAGCGCTTGTATTTGTCCCACATCTTCTGCCCGATCAGGCGCGGGCCTTCGGCCATCACGGCTTCGAGCAGGGTGAAACGCTCGCCCTCGCTGACGACGTAGGACAAGCCTTCGTCTTCGGCGCGGTTGTCGTTGCCGGCCTCGGTGGTGGAAGCGAACCAGCGTTCGTCGATGCCGCCGCGATGGGCGCCCAGGGCGTAATAATCGTCCGGGTGCAGCTTGAGCCGGCGGCCCGGCATCAGGAAGGAACGGGGGACCCAGCAGGGGGCCAGGCGCAGGATGCCTTCGCCCCTCTCGATCGCCGCCCTAACGTTGGCCTTCTTCGCCGTCTTCGGAATCGCCACTGCCTCAGCCATCGCTTGCTCCCCGCTCTGAAATACCGAGATTCCGCCCGTTTCCCGGGGCGGGTGAGTAAAGCTAACCCAAGCTTTTTGGGGATGGGCACACTGGTTCTGACGATTCTTTTACTTGCCCGCCCCCGGTGATTCCCGCATTCCTAAGCTCCGGCCTCCGAACTTGCCGGCTTCCGCCAATTACATTTGAGGCCGGGCTTCCCGCGCCCGTTTCCGGAGGCAAGTTGAAGCTTTTTCCTGCGATGGCGATCGTTCTTTTATCCTGCCTTACCCCGGCCGTCTCGACCTGCCTGGACACGCTCCGGCTCATAGACGTGGCCGAAAAGGAAAACGAATACGTGCTGGCCACCGATAAAGGCCTGCTTAGGCTGGACAAGGGTTCCAGTCTCATAGACAAAGGCTATGTCAAGGTGGGAAGCAACCAAATCGATCAGATACGGGATAATGGGAGGGAGTACTTGCTGTCGGTATGGGATAGCTGCGGATACGACGCCACCACGCCCGGACATGCTGGAATATGGCCAGACCTTATATCTGGCGAATCGGAGCGGATTGTTCGCCTACCACCCGTTCGCCGATACCGCCGGCAACCTTTTCTGCAATGCCCCGGGGCATTACACGGGCGAAATCATGCGGTACGGCGATAGCATGGTGGTTTCCGATTCCGGCTATATGTACCGCATATCCAAACTGGGCGAAAACATCTGGCGCCCGTTCCCCCTTCCCGGCACCGTCGGCCTCACCACTTGCGCGCAAAACATCTTCTCCGGGTATTTCGTCACCAAGAACCAGAAAAAGGGGTGCTCCGTCCCCGATTCGATCAAAATCGAAATCGTCGATTTGAAAACGCGGAAATCCGTCTCCGCGCTCGACAAGGCGGATTACCAGTACCCCATCGATTACCGGACCTACCAGAACAAGCTCTTCGTGTCGCTGGGGCGGGAGGGGGGGATCATGGATATCGTTTCGGCAGAAATAAACGCGGTTGCGGGAATCCGGATAATATAAATGGCCCGAAGAAACCGTCGCCTATTGATTTGGCTCTCATGCTTGTTGGGTATCCCTCTGGCTTCGTTCATCCTCTTGTTCGCGGCGATATTGGCCTCGGGGATTTCCAAGGACATCCGCACCTGGAAGGCCCCCGAAGGCCTGCGGGCCGATGCCGGGCATTTGGATCCGGTCAGGGTGGGCGAAGTCATCCAAGTCCCCGCCGACTCGGCCGCCGCCGTCGCGCTTATCCGCCGCGCTATCGATACGGCGCGCGCGCGTAAGCTGAAGATTTCCATATCCGGGGCGCGCCATAGCATGGGAGGCCAGACGGTTTATCCGGATGGCATCGTCCTCGACATGCTTTCCCATGACCGCATGTCCCTGGATTCGGCGCCCGAAGGAGCCGCCCCGGGAAGCGCCGGCGGCATGCGGGTGACCTTGCGCGTGCAAACCGGAGCGCGCTGGTCGGCGGTGATCCGATTCCTGGACGCGCACGGCTACGCGGTGCGCATCATGCAATCGAACAATCCCTTTACGGTCGGGGGGACCTTGTCCGTCAACGCCCATGGTTGGCAGCACAACGAACCGCCCTTCGTCTCCAGCGTGGAGGGCTTCCGGCTCCTGGGCGCGGACGGTATGGTCAGGAATTGCAGCCGCAGCGAGAACGCGGAATTGTTCCGGGCCGCGGCCGGAGGGTACGGCCTTTTCGGGGCGATCCTGGACGCGGACGTGCGGGTGATGCCGAACCGCCTGTACCGGGCCGAGCGGTTCTCCCTCAGGTCCAAGGGATATCCCGCGCTTTACCATGCCCTGGTGGACGGGGACACTTCCTTGGGCCTGGTGTACGGCCGCCTTTCCATCGCCCCGTCCTCCTTCCTTTCCCAGGCGCTTCTGACGCGATACGTGAACGTCCCCGGGGTTCCGCCCCCGTTGCCGAAGCGCGAAGGCGGGGCCTCGTTCGGCGATAAGGTCAGGCACTGGGTGTTCCTGGCCAGCGTGGGCGGCGGCTTCGGGAAAGAAGTCCGCTGGCGACTAGAGAAAATGGTCGGAGGCGAAAGCGCCGCCCTGGCCACGCGCAACCGCATCCTGGACGATCCCATCGATCTCTTCGAGAACCACGACTCCGCCCGCACCCAGCTCCTGCACGAATACTTCGTGCCGCGCGATTCCCTGGAACCTTTCCTGGCCCGCGCCCGCCGCATCATCCCGGCCCACGGAGGCGATTTGCTCAACCTGACCATACGCAGCTTGCGGGCCGATACCGACGCGGTCCTGAACTATGCCCGCCAGGACGTGTTTTCCCTGGTGATGCTGTATTCCCAGCGCGTGACCCCCGAAGGGGAAAAGTCCATGGCGGCCATGACCCGCGAATTGATCGACGCGGCCCTATCGGTGGGCGGAACCTATTATCTGCCCTATCGCCTGCACGCCACCCCGGAGCAATTCGCGCGCGCCTATCCCATGGCCGATTCATTCTTCGCCCTGAAGCGGCGTTACGATCCGGAGGAATTGTTCCAGAACCGCTTCTACCAGGAATACGGGCATCCGGCCCATTAGCGCTCCCACCGGGCGCGCCCGCAACGGCTTTTCCGGTAAGGCTTTTCTTCTGGGCCGCGCCCGTTCCGATTGGTACTTTCCCGGTGGAATCCGGACGGGCCCCTGGTGTCCTATCCATGAACAAGGAGGAAGAAATGCAAGTATCCAGAATCCTGTCGCCGCTCGCCCTGGCGTTGGCTTTGGCCGCAGGCCCGACGCTGGCGGATGAACACTGCCACTGGGATGCCAAGCCAACCGAAACCGGAGCCAAGGGCGGATCCCCGGTGGAAAAGGCTACCATCAACGCCGATGCCGGCAAGCCGGCCGAAACGCGGGAGCGCTTCCCGGAAATCCAGCAGGCGGATCTGGTCAAGGCCCTTCATGACAAAACGGTTTTCGTCGTGGATGCCAACGGCAACGAGAGCTACGCCAGCGCCCATATTCCGGGCGCCGCCAGTTTCGACAAGGCAACCGGCCGTTTCTCCCGGGACCTGCCCGCCGACAAGGGCGCCTTGATCGTGGCGTATTGCGGCGGACCCGGTTGCGAAGCCTGGTGCGGCGCCGCGGACAAGCTGGAGTCCATGGGCTACAAGAACATCCGCCACTACAAGGGCGGGATCAAGGGGTGGAAAGAAGCCGGTCTGGAAACGGCATCGGCGAAGAGCAAGGGCTGAACCGGAAGCTCAGGGATTCATGGGCGAGGCGGCCTTGGGCCGCCTTTTCTTTTTGGGCCGACCTTACCGGGAACCTCGCCCGGTTCAAAACCGGACTTCAGCGAAGCGGAGGAAATACCGGTTGTCCCCCGCCGTGGCTCCCAGGGCCACTGCCGGTTGCAGAGCTATGCGGACGCGGTAATCCCAAATCGATTGGGTGGCGACCGGGATAGCGATCATTCCGGCGATGGTAATGGGGATCAGGAAAGGATCCAATTTCCCGTTGGAAAGGATCTTGCCGTCCAGCGCCGAGTGCAATCCCGTCGCCAACAATACCATGGCTGCATCCCCGACCAAAGCGGAAACGGCCGCCACCGGGGCGCCGTGCTTGTTCTCAAGCAATCCCACCGTCAGGGCTCCCAGGGAGTGGCCGATGGGCGCGCCGATCAGGAATCCGATCGCCGCGCCCCCGAATGCCGACCATCCGCATTCGTCGCTGAAGTCGGGATCGATGTTTTCCAGGCAAGATCGGTACGCCTGATGTGATCCGATGCCCGCCCCGATCCAACCCAGGACCAAAGCGCCCCCCAGGCCGCCACCGGCTTGGCCGGTCATCTGCCACGGCGTTTCCAGGGACAGGAAGGAAGGGCGTGAAGCCATCGGGACGGAGGCGGCGCCGGCCAGGACGGCGTTCAAGAGGAGTAGGAAATAAATCCGCTTCATCTCCATGAGACGCTCGAGCGCTTTCGTTTGTCCCATAACCTTGGGGCCGGCGTCCCGGAATGGTTATAATACCGTATATGAGAATCCCAGCTCTCCTCGCTTGCGCGGCGGCATCCCTCGCCGCCGCCGCCGATACCACCTACACCCCGGCCTACCGGGGCAGCGCCTTCGATACGGAACGGAATTCCGCGGCCTACCAGGAGGAGCACCGCGAAGGCTTCCTCGCCGGCAAGCACGTATGCACGCGCACCGACTTCCTGTCCCCCGGCGGCAAGCCCATGGCCATGCGCATCCTGGACTTCGGCCGCTTCGATTGCAAGCCCGATTATATCTTCCGTGATCTTCGTAACGGTTATGAAGAGGGCGCCGCGGTGGATCCCGCCAAAGGCGCGGCGGAGGTCCGCGTGCATTTCCGCGACTCGGCAAAGGCTCCCATCAAGGAGAAGCGCATCGAGGTGCCCGAGCCTTGCGTGATCAACGGCGGGGTCGGGGAATTCGTGCGCCAGCGCTGGGAAGACATCGCCGCGGGCAAGAAGGCCTCCTTCAACATGGTAATCCCGGCGCGGCTGGACTATTTCCGCTTCGAGGCCTACGTCGATCGCAAATACTCCCTTTCCCCGGCCGAATCGAAGGGCCGCCCTTACCTGCCCGTGGTCGTGGAGCCCAAGAACGCGGTCCTGAGCATGCTCCTGCCCACCATCGTGATGTACGAGGACGTGGCGACCAAGCGCCTTCTTTGCTACCAGGGCATCGTGAACGTGGCCGACGCCAAGGGCCGCAGCCTCCGGGTGCGGACCGATTACCCGAACCTGGGCCCTTAAGCCGGCCCGCGGCGATAAGACCCGCTCCAGGGGACATCCGTCCGATCCAAAACCACGATTCCCCAAATAAATGAAGGGAATAACTAGTTTTCGTGCCTCACCTCACAAAGGAAAGCGCACATGAGTTGGTATATAGCCGTGCTCAAGAAATACGCCGTGTTTTCGGGACGCGCCCGCCGCAAGGAATATTGGATGTTCTGCCTTTTCAGCATCCTGTTCATAATCGTGGCGATGCTGTTGGATAGGGTATTGGGAACGTCCTTCAAGGGCATGGGGTACGGATGGATCTATTCCATCTACGCGCTCGGGGTGTTGATCCCAAGCCTCGCCGTCAGCGTTCGGCGGCTCCATGACACCGGGAAAAGCGGATGGTTCATCTTCATCAACCTGATTCCCCTGATCGGGGCCATCTGGGTCTTGATCGTACTCTGTTCCGAGGGGAACGCCGCGGGAAACAAGTACGGGATGAATCCGAAACTTGCCGCATAGGCGGGCGGCTCGCATGGCCGCGAGCCGGCTGCCCGGGCCGACCTTGGGGCGCCACGCGCGACCCCTCCCGTCCGGGGACGGGCAGGAAGGGTAACCGATAAGCTACCGGTACTTCACGTAGCACACCTTGTGCTCGGTGAAGAACAGGATCCCGCTCGTCCCCGCCTCGGGCAGACCCGCGCCCGATTCCTTCACGCCGCCGAATTCCAATTGCGGCTCCTTGTAGGAAGACATGATGTTCACGTGGGCCAGGCCCACGTCGGTCTTCTCCATGAAGGTGAGCGCATGGCCCAGGTTCCGGGTGAAGATGGATGAGGCCAGGCCGAAGGGCACGTCGTTGGCCAGCGCCACCGCCTCCTCAAAGGTGTCCACCGTCATGACCGAAAGCACGGGTCCGAAGATTTCCTCCTGGGCGATGGTCATCTTGGGGGTGACGCCCGTGAACATCACCGGCTTGATGAAACAGGTTTTCTCGGAATCGTCCGCGGGCGCTTGCATGCTGGGATGCAGCTTCGCGCCCTCTTCCAGGCCCTTGCGGATGTATCCGAGGATGGTCCGCTTTTGCTCGGTGCCGCATACCGGGCCCATGCCGGTCTTCGGATCCATGCCGTCCCCGATTTGGAGCTTGGCGATTTCGGCCGCGAGCCTTTCGGTGAAAACGGGGGCGATGCCGCGCGTGACGATGACTCGGCTGGTGGAGGTGCACCATTGGCCCGCGCAGGCGTAGGCGGCTTTCGCGATGGAGGCCACGGCCAAGTCCAGATCCGCATCGTCCAGGACGATGGCCGGATTCTTGCCGCCCAGCTCGAGCTGGCAAGGCGTCAGGTTTTCGGCGGCCTGCTTTTGGATGCCCTTGCCTACCGGCGTCGATCCCGTGAAGGAGATGGCCTTGATGCGCGGATCGCCCACGATCACCCCGCCGACGTTGCGGCCGGAGCCGGTCACGCAGTTGAACACGCCCGCGGGGAGCCCGGCGTCGTGGAAGGCCTGGGTGAAGGCCAAGCCGACCCCGGGGGTGAGGCTGGCGGGCTTGAAGACCACGGTGTTCCCCGCCATCAGGGCCGGGGTGCATTTGCGGCCGGGGACGTTGAAGGGGAAGTTCCAGGGGGCGATGACGCCTACCGCGCCCCGCGGCTCGCGGGTCGAATAGGCCAGGGTCCCGCCGATTTCGACCGGCAAGGTCTTGCCCATCATGCGCATGCCTTCGGCGATCTGGAAATCCATTTCCTTGATGGCGGAATCGATTTCGCCCCGGGATTCGGCCAGGGTCTTACCGTTCTCTTTCGTGATCACCGTAGCGATTTGCTCGCGTCGTTCGACGATGAGTTGCAGCGCCTTCCTGAGAATGGCCTGCCTTTCCTGCGGCGACTTGGCGCGCCAGGGACCGAAGGCGGCATGCGCCGCGGCGATGGCCTCTTGGGTATCTTCCGGGGACGAGTCGGCGTAAAGCCCGGTCACTTCGGCGAGGTTGGCCGGATTCCGCTGCTCGAAAGTCTTCTGCCCGGACGCCTTTTTCCATTGCCCCTGTATGTAATTGCAGCCTTGCATTCTATTCATTCTCCCGTTTCATGCTGATAATGCGCTCCGGATCCGACGTCCGGGATTTTATCCGTGGTTCAGTATGTCCTCGATCCCGGAAATCAACTCCACCCGCCCGGCCATATCCCGGTACAGCGCCGGCGATACGGACATCTCTTCGAGATGCAGGGTGTTCGCGATGCGGATGACACGCAGCTCCTCGAAAGCCCGGCCGCCCGTAGTGCGCGTGGCGATATCAAAGGCATGCGCCATGTCGTCCGCGACGATGGGGGTCTTCCCCCGCTCCAGGAAGGTGGTGGTGATGACGTTCGCGTACATGGCCTTGAAATCGATCTTGTCGAACAGGTTCCGGGTGATGATGTCCGCCAGGCCTACGCCTAAAGCGTTCCCGTGCGACTCGGGGGAAAGGTCATCCGCGATGATGCTTCCGATTTCCGGCAAGTCCGGCTCGGGGGAGCCCTTCACGCGTATCCGTCCGATGATGTTGGTGTCCATCCCGGTCCCGCTCAGGTTCTTCCCGATGGTATCGACGATGAGGATGTCGATGCGCTCCGCGGGCAACTTCGGCATGCTGGCCACGGCCAGGCGGAGCAGCTCCGGCTCCTCCGCGAGGATGGCCTCCGGCTTCTGCGCCCGCACCCGCATGGTATCGTCATGGGCGTCTTCGACCACCGCCAGGCTGAAGAGGATTTTCCCGGTAGCGAAGATTTCCTTGGCGGCCAGGGGAATCAGATCCCTTAAGCCCCGCACCCCCAGCCCATGCATGATCTTGGCCTGCTCATGGTTGCCCAGGCCCACCACGCTCATCTTGACCAGGCCGCTTTCATAGGTGGAATGGAAATCGGTATGCGGCTTGATCCGGTTCAACAGCACCACGCCATCCGCTTCGAAAGCGGTTTTTCCCATGAACAGTTTATGGGATAAACCAGGCGCGGGGATCTCCGCCACGTCCATGGATGAGACGATGGGCACGCCCAGGGCCGCTTCCGTGATACCCAAGCCGGCCAGGATTTCCGCTTGGCCGGCCGCGTTCGCGCCGCCGTGGCTGCCCATGGCGGGAACCACGAATGGCTGCGCGCCCTTCGCCTTGAGGAAGGCGATCAGTTCCCGCGTGAGCAGCGCCAGATTGGCGATGCCGCGGCTGCCGATGCCGACCGCGATGCGCGCGCCCGGCTTCAGCCGCAAATCCAGCGCGGCCAATTCCAGGCGCAGGGCTGCGGGAAGATCGGCGATCTTCTGGGAAGGGAAGCTCTGCCGGATTTTCATGCCCGGCAGCCGGATGGATGCGGGCACCTGGGACGACGGCCTTCCTTGAGCGGGGCCGGCCTTGGGAAAAGCGGTTTTAGTCACGCTCGACCCGGCCATGATAGGCCTTGCGGTAAATGGCTTCCGCGTCCTGCAATTCCACTTTGCGCGGATTGTTGTCCATGAGTCGCGTCACCAAGAGCGCCGCTTTCGCCATTTCGGGAATGGCCGACTCGGGGATGCCCAACTCCTGCAGGCTTTGCGGGATGCCGCAGGCCTTGGAGATTTCCCGGATCTGCATCACCCCGTTGAAAGCGGTCTCTTCGTCGTCGCGGCCCTTGGGGGCGCCCACGGCGATGGCGATTTCCGCGTACTTGCGCAGATTGCCCTGGAGATTGAAGACCATGACGAAGGGAAGCAGGACGGAATTCGAAACGCCATGGGAAACCTTGAAGGTACCCCCCAGCGGATAGGCCATGGCATGCACGGCGGCGGTGTTCACGGGTCCGAGGCAGAGGCCCCCGTACAAGCTGCCGAGGGACATGGCCGTGCGGGCCTCGAGATCGGCGCCGTTGCGGATGCAGCGCTCCAGGCTGGCGGCGATGAGGCGCGCGCCTTCGATGGCCAGGTTGTCGACGATGGGATGGGCGTGGCGGTTGGTGTAGGCCTCGATGCAATGGGTCATGGCGTCCATGCCGGTGGCGGCCGTGACCGCGGCGGGCAGGGACAATGTCAAGTCCGGATCGACGATGGCGACGTCGGGGATGAGGTACGGGCTGACCACGCCCTTTTTCAGCTTGGCCTGGGTGTCGGTCAGGATGGCGATGGGGGTGACCTCGCTTCCCGTGCCCGCGGTGGTGGAGACGGAGATGAGGCGGATGTTCCGCCCGGAAACCTTCCCGACGCCGATGATGTCTTGGGTCTTCTGCTTTCCGTCGAACAGCACGGCCACCAATTTCGCGAGGTCCATGGCGGATCCGCCGCCGATGCCGACGATGGCGTCCGGGGAGAAGGCCCGCACCGGGGCCAACAGGATTTCCAAGGCTTCCAAGGGCGGCTCGGGGACGACCTCGGTGGAGACGAGCACGGATTTGCCGGCTTTTTCCAATTCGGCAACCAGCGGGTTGATGCGGGCGCGGATCGGGGCGTCCACGAGGATGAAGATGCGGTTCTGGTTTTTGAGATGGTGCGGAAGGGTGGCAAGCTTGCCGCTTCCGAATTCGATGCTATTGGGCACATTCAGGGTCAAAGGGGCGATCATCCGGGTTTCCTTTTATCCGTTCAACGCGGGTCCACGCGCCGAAAATCAGGGAATGAATCTAATATAGCGAGAAGCCCCCGGCTCCGGTCGTGATCGCCGCGGCGGTCGCCCTCCCCTTGGTTTCGCGCCGCCAAAGAGTCCTTAAGGGCGGCTATTTTTTGCTTTTATCGCAGGTTCCAAACCAGACGGCCCGCCCAGCCCCCGTCCGGCATAGGCGCAAGGGAAACTTGAGGCACGCCCTTGCGCGGCGCGCGCGCGAGGTTGAAGCCGATTAAGGCCCCGATCGGCGCGCCCGCCATCGCTATCATGCTGGATTGAAACCAGGCGTCCTCGTTCCGGAGCCGGGTGACCAGGGCCGTGCCGCCGAAACCAATCGCGCTGCCCAGTAATGCGGAAGCATAGGTCACCTTGAGCGATCCGGAGTAATTCTCGTCCGTTCCGAATCGATAGACCCCGTAGGGAAAGGCCCCGGCAAACCCGAGGATGCCTCCGATGAAAGCGCCCCCGATTCCCGCGAAGCCGCAATCCTCCCCCCATACGGCGCATCCGGCCGCAAGCATCCCCGCACCGGCGGCTCCGCCCAGCAGTAATCCCCCCGATCCATAAGCCATACCGCCCAGGATCTGTTTCCCCAGTCCCGGAGGTTCGGGGCGATCAGGAGCTTGCGGCTCCGCGGCGGCAATGGGCGGTGAACCGCTCTCCAGGTTGGGCGCGGCGGGGCTTTGCGCCCTCGCGGCGCTCATGGAAAGAAGGGAAATGAGGAGCATCGGCATTTGAGCGCATGGCACATTCTTCATCGAGCTTGACCTACTTCAACGCGGTATCGAAGGGAATCCTATACCATCAGGTCCATTGGACGAGAACCGGAGAAGGAATTGTTCCGAACGGAAAGGACGCGCTAGGCCGCAGGGGTTGTGTTAGCCTGGGTTCGATGGTCTATCATCCCTGGCGCGGCTCGAAAGGGACGGCCCAGGAAGGGCTGGCCTTATCCCTATTCGTATCCCCCCACTCGAGCTGATACTTATCCT
Organism: Fibrobacterota bacterium; assembly: GCA_019509785.1. NCBI lineage: Bacteria > Pseudomonadati > Fibrobacterota > Fibrobacterota bacterium. The sequence goes on from JAEKLQ010000072.1 coordinate 25,634, forward strand.
GCAGGGTCTGGCGCCAGGCGGTTGCATCCGGTTTCTCCAGGCCGTAGACCTGCATTCCGAGTTGAAGCAGGAATCCCCAAACGGCTTCGGCCCGCAGAAGCGGTGGCGGCCCATCCGGATCCGGCCCGAATTCCTTGTAGAGCAGATGCAGGCGAAGGTCATTCCCTTCCTTGCTGCCGGGCAGGGGCGGCTGCCGATACTCGAAGGGCACGCGATAGAACCCCCGCTTTTCGAAGGCGGGCGCGGTACCGTCTTTGGGATCACATTCAATGAACCATCCCTTCGCCCCCATCCGGTCCCGGAGCATGGAATCCTCCACGGCGGAGATCAGGCCGGCAAGATGGCCTTTGCGGCGCTGATCGGGGCTTAGCGCCAAATAACCTCCGAATCCGAACCCGGGAAACGTAAAGAAGGAAACCATTCCGATGCTTCCGATATCGGGTTCGGCCGGATCCGAAACCGCGCAAAGGTGGTAGGCGCAGGTTTCGGTCTTATCATTCCGCTTTTTATTTCGTTCCCCCTGCTTGTCCAATGCCTTCGTGAATTCCTGCTTCGCAATCGAGGTCTGCGTCTTGCCCGCGAAGGCCTCCTCATAAATCCGCATGGAGGCGTTGAACGCCCCGTCCCCCGACGCCTGGCATTCGCGTAGCTTCATGCGGCTATGCGCCTGATCCAGGTACTCTCCGAACGAAACCAAAGGGACATTCGGGGACCGGGAAAGGCTTTTAGACATGAACTTATAGGCGTCTTCCATTTCAGGTTTCTCGATCCGCATGGCCCAGAGCATATAGGCCTTGATAACCTCCCTTAGTCCGTCGACCTTGATGGACCCGTCCGTCTCCCAGAGGGCTCCCGCATTGGCAGCGCCCTCCCCCTGCATGCGTTTCGCCATGAGCAATAAATGCGTCACCTATTTTCGTCCCCACGCCTTGCTTACGCCATGCCGGATGTATGGCGAGGAATTCGATAACTCCGGCATTGGGTTCCGCGAAGTAATCGCAGATTGAGACAGCGACGGGATTGCCTTGGTCCAACAAGGCCAACACATGATAATTGTTCCGTCCGTACCAGCCGGATCTTTTTTTCACGAGGTAAGCGACGATGTTTTTCAACGACTCGCGCTCGTCGGGATCCGGAAACTCCTTCTCGTACAAATGCTTGTAAAGCTTGGACAGGAGACTGAGGTCGGCACGGCTCGCCTGGAATTCATGAGCTTCGAATTCCAGTCCGGCAGGGCGGGACACCTCTTTTCGCCCTATCTCTCTCTTGAACCGGCTGACCCACCCGGGAACATGGCACGCCGACAAGTCGCTCCCTCCCAACGGGGCATCCGGATTGACGCGTTTCCTGAGATCCTCATGCTCCTTACGTTCCAAGATCATCCGCAAGTAGTGGCTGATCGTGAAGCCCGGGAAGCTATGGATTGGTTTGGACGCGCAACCCGTTTCGTCGATGGCGCAGACAAGGCGGCACCGGAAACGGGAATCGTTTTCTTGCGCTTGCTCCAGGAACCGGATGGTTTTCTCGGCCAACCTTTCCTTGAAAAAGGTAAATGCGCCTTCATCGAAGAGATTGGCATGCTCGTAGATGGGGATCAATCTCTGCCAAGGATCCGATGGCGGTATTCCTTCGGGCCATCGGGAAGATTCCGTGACTTCGAGCATCAGCCAGATGTAGGCCGAATAGTATCCGGATGAATCATTGGAACCAAGTGACCCCTTCTCCGCGTGGGTCACGTATTCCAGGAGCAGGCCGGATTCATCCGAATCGAGTAAGGAGGATTGGGCGCGGGCCAGTTCCCCTTCGTCCATGCTTTCGCACCAGATGGGAACGCCGGTGAAGACGACGCGGGAGCCTAATGCCGGACGGTGCGGTTTCGGGATCAGATCGGCCGTGGCACGTTCCATTTCCAGTTTCCCGAGCACGGAATTCCGCTTGGAGTAGGGAATGAACACCGGAAGGGAGTTGTTCTCGTCGCCATAACCGAATTGCATCGCGATGCCCCCCTGCCAGAGGTTACAAGTGCAAAGCGGGATGCTGGGCCCCCATAACAGCCACGTGTCCATGATGAAACGGTTCACCATGGGACGGAAGTCCCCTTCACTAGAATCATACTGATCCAGGATGTGCTTCCAATCATCTTCGAAATGGGCCAATAATCCAGTGACCAAGTGCAGCGGCATCAGATATCCGTCCGGAATCTTGACTTGGCAGAAAAAACGGCCGCGCTCCGGTTTCGTGAGGGGGGCGGCGGCAAAATGGAACAGGAAGCGGAGATAATTGCGGATCTCATCCTCGGCTTTGTAAAAGGCGAAGGTATTGGGCAAGGTGATGGTCGGCCGTTCATGGTCGGGGGTGTACGCCAAACTGCGTAGTTCATCCCGGATCTCGCGTTTCCACTTCTTCAATTCAGCGGCATACTCCGAATTGATTTTCTCCTTGGTGGATGGATCGCGGCTGTTATCCTTGACGGGACGAGGCTTGAGGATTTCCAACTCCACGCGCAGCCGAACGACCCGGAACAGGCTATGATTGGCCAACAGCTGCATCGCGCATCCGAACATTTCCCATAGGACTTGCCACCACGGCGTGATCTTCTTGCTGTTTAGGCAATGGCGTAGGATCTGGAACGAGGGCCGGATTTGGTTGCGGAAAACAAAGGTCCCTCCTCCCAAGGCCAGAGATACTGGGAATATTGACCAGTAGTGTGCCCCGAAGTGCCATGTACCCTTCGCTAGATTCCAAAGGCTTTTCAAGATGTGCGCGAGGCCGTTCGGGATTTGCCGGACGATTTCCAGAAGTTTCAGGATTCGGTGCAGCATCGCGCTCCCCAGGTTTACAACGTGAGTTCCGTCTCGGGCCAGGCCCACAAAACTAATCGATTCCAATTAATGCGAATGGGCAATCTACCTTCCGGTCGCCCCCCGTAGAGGATGGCGGCTCGATTTTTACTTGGTCCCATGGGTAGGTTCGTAGTGCTCCTCGCCCCGCGCGATGTAAATCGCCCCATCCGGCCCGGTAATCGATCGGAAGATAAAGGACAGCTCGCTACCGGGAACATCGCTTTGGAAAGGCCGGATCGAAATGCGCACAGGCTAATAGGTTGCCCAAGCATGCCCCGGCCCTGCGAGCGCTTTTTCCTTAGCCAGGGGGCTTGGCGGATGCACCGGACGATCGCCCCGAAAGGGCTTCCTTCCCCCGAATATCATCGTCGAATATAGAGCCTGGTCGCCGGGAATAAAGGGTGCCACCGTGTCCTGGCCGTCGGAGCCGGAATCCGGGCGCCAGGGTTCGCTCTACGAGCGGAAATTCCGCGCAGGAGGAATCGGCCGCCATGCCACTGACATAATAAATGGCCACCACATAAAATGGTACTGTTTTTGTCCGTTTGACCCTTATAGGTTATCGCCGGTACCGAACGGTACGAACAAAGGAGTCCGCATGAACTGGTCCAGGTTGACGATATGTTCCGCGCTCGCGACCGTCTCACTCGGCGCATTGTCCGCCGAAGCGAAGGTCCTCTCCCATTTCAACGGGAATGGGGCCTTCGCCGACGCGTACTTCCAAGGCGACGGGGGAGGCAAGGATTATTCCAGCATCAATGTCACGCAAGGAGGCACCCATCAGGCTCCCGCGACCGATCTCAATTACTATGCGGCATTCTGCGATACCGCGTCCACGATCTGTTCGGGCATATCGGGCAACGGCCAGATTCCCAACAAGGATTTCTCGGCCTCCGGCAAGAGCGCATCCCTTTCCACCAATACGGCTTCGAATCAGAATTTCTACGCCGTAAAGTGGACGTACAACTACGCCACCCAGGAGTATTCGGAATCGCAAATCAATCTGGGGGTTATCGCCGTGAATTGGAAATCCAGCGGGCTTTCCTCGTTCCGGTCCACCGGAACATCGACCAGCACCTACCTGAACACCACGTGGAAATCCACCGGCCAATCCAGCTACACGGATGCCGCGGCTTCGGGAACGGTGGGCGGGACGCCCTTGAACGCCGCCGGCGGCAGCATCGGTACCAACTCCAACAACGACATCGTCATCGAACGCAATTGAAATGATTGCCCCGGGAAGGCGCCGAACCGCTTTCCCGGGGCCTTCGAAACCTCACGCAGGAACGCCCGTTCGACAAGCGCATGCCAACAGCGCCTCGCGCATCTGCGCCGATCGCGGGGGTTTGCTGAGCACGCGGAATACGTAGGGCGGGATTTCGCCTTCGGAAAGCATGCGTTGGCCCCAGCCGGTCAGGAGGATCACGGGCGCGGAGGCCCGGGCCGCGTGGATGGCGGCGGCCACCTTGCGGCCGTCCACGTAGGGCATGCCCAAATCGGTTACGACCACCTCGAAGGGATTTCCGTTCGCCTCGTCGGCCTTGAAGGCGTCGATGCCCGCTTGCCCCCCATTGGCGGTGATTACCGTATGCCCATCACTGGACAGGATGTCGTACAGGGACTTGAGGAGCAACGGATCGTCGTCGATGACTAACATCCGCATGGGCGGCGGGAGGGTCGGGATCTTTCGCGCCGTTTCGGCGACCGGGGCGGCGGGAAGCGGGAAGAGAAGCCTGAAGGTGGTTCCGGCGCCCGGGGCGCTTTCGATTTCCACCTCCGCGTTATGGCGCTGCATGACGCCGTATACCATGGCCAACCCGAGACCGGTGCCTCGTTCGCCTTTGGTGGTATAGAACGGCTCCAGGCAGCGCCTCCGCGTTTCCTCGTCCATCCCGGTGCCGGTGTCGGCCACTTCCAGCAGCACCTGGCGATTGGGCCCCAGACAGGTCCGCAGGGTCAGGGCCCCTCCGTCCGGCATGGCGTCGAAGGCGTTGAAGAAAAGGTTGGTGAGGGCTTCGCGGACCTCGCCTTCGATGCCCATCACCACAGGCAGGTTTTCGCCTAGGAGGGTCTCGATGCGGATCACCGCCCCGCGTTGTTGCGGTATGTCATGCCAGCGCGCCCGGGTCAAATCGATGACCTGCTGCACGGCGAAGTTGAGCTGCACCGGGGAGAGTTCGGTTTCCGACGCCCGCACGCGGTGGAAGTCCCGCAGGCGCGCGACGGTGGCCGCCACGTCGTCGATGGCATTGGAGATGATCTTGAGGAAGTCGCGCACACGGACGCTCAGGTTCGGCTCCTTTTCCAGGAGGAACTCGGTATACAAGGTGACCGGAGAAATGGCGTTGTTGATGTCATGGGCGATGCCGCTGGCCATCTGTCCCAAGGCCCGCAAGCGTTCCTGCTGCATCACCGCCTGCTGGGACTGCTTGATGTCCTCGTAGGCCTGGTGGAGGGCGCCGTAGAGGTTGGCTTGGTGGGCGGCCAGGCCGGCATGCTCGCTCACTTGCCTCAGGAATTCGCACTCCATGCTGCTGAACTTCTCCGTCCCTTTGCGGGCGGCCACCAGCACGCCGAAAACCTGGCTTTCCACGATCAAGGGGGATAGCACCAGGGAATGGAGTCCTTGTCCGGCCAGGGCCTTGGGGAAAGGGAAGTCGACCCGGGAAATGTCCGGTTCGTAAACCAAGTGGCCTTGCACGCAGCGCGAGAGCCCGTTCTGATCGAGGGGGATGGCGGTCCGGCCGGAGATCTTAAGGGCCAAGGCCGCGGGCGCGCTCTTGGCGCCGATCGCGGACACGTTCAGCGCTTGCGCCGCGGCATCGTATTGGCACACGCAAACGAAATCCACGGGCAGATCGTTTTCCACCGACCCGGCGATCACCTGGAAGATGCTGGCGAGGTCCAGCCTTTCGCCGATGGCGCGCGTGACGCGGTTCAGCAATTCCGTGCGGCCGATCTGCTCCTGGATCTGGTCCAGCATGCCGTTGAAGGAATCCGTCAGCAGACCCAGCTCGCCGGCCCCTTGCTTGGGAGCGCGCACCGAGTAATCCCTGCGCGTCGAGATTTCGCGGGCCGACTCCATCAGCCCCAGGATAGGCGCCGAGATGAGGCCCTGCAGGCCCTTAGAAAGGAGGTAGGCCAGCAGGAAGGCCACCGCGGCCGTCAATCCGGCCACCGTCGCGTACAGCCTGAGCCGCGCGTAAAACGCCTGCGTGTCCGACTCGATATAGAGGGTACCCAGGCGACGTTTGCCTTGGACGATAGGCTGCAAGCCGACCAGATTGGCGGTACCGAAACGGAAACCGTCTTCGGAAGGCGCGTGGGGCAAGGCAGCGATGGGCAGATTTTCCGGATACGAGGAAAACAACTTCCCTTCCGCGTCGTATAGGGCCGCGGCCACGATGTGCGGCTCCGCTTTCAAGGCGGAGAGGATTTCCGCCGCGCCGCTCTTGTCATCGAAAGCGAGCACCGCCGTGCTGTTGTTGGCGACCAGCTTGGCGAGGGTCGTCAATTGCTGCACCATTCCGCTCCGGAAGGTCACGAACTCATAGGTCGAGAACCCCAGGCAGGCGAGCGCCAGCACCGCCCCGCTCGTCAGGAGCATCATGAACATCAGTCTCCGCCGCAAGGGCATGTTCTTGAGGGGCATGCTTCAGCCCTTTCCCGGTTCGACGATATCCGCCAGTCGCAGCAACTTGGAACTCACGGTGAGCTTGGCGGCGCGGACCGTCCCCACGTTGATCTGGAGGCGGATTTTGCCTTGCCGGGTGATGAGATCGATCATGCCCCCGCGCTTGGAGAATTCCCCCGAGTCCCCGACCGTCAGGATCATGCGGTCCTTCAAGGCGGCCGCCACCGTATCGAGCCGCCGGGAATCCGCTCCGCCTACGAAAAGCAGCTGGCAGTCCCGCGCCGAATCGATGTCCCGGAAACGCTTGACGATGATGGGATGGCCGCCGGCCTTCTCCCCGCGCACCACGTCGTCGAGGTACTTGTCGAACGGATCCTGGCCGAGGATCCCGATGACCAAAGGCGCATCGGGCTTCGCGAAGGCATCCGCCGGCCAGTCGATGAATTGGGTGAAGTTGTAGAGGAATACGGCCTTGACCTGGTATTCCAAGACGGGCGCCGGCGCGGCCACCGCTCCCCGGGCCAACGCCAGGAACAGGAGGAGCGGGCCCAAGGGTCCCGTTTGCCGCCATCCCCTGCTCAAAGGCGCCACGCCACCTTACCGGAAACCGAGCGGGGGATTTCCTCGCGTTGCGGGCCGGATCCGAACTCGGGATCATGGTCGTCGGCGAGATCGCGCCCGTACACGGACGCTTCCAAGCCGCGGTGGCGCCAAACGAGCCCGGCGCTGTAATTCATCCTCGGCTGCACGTGCGGGTCGGGCAGGCTGCTCACGTAATACCCGGATACGTTCACCTCGAACCCCGCGGGCAGATCCAGCATGGATTGGAGGGAGAACTGATGCGCCGGATCATTCCATTTCCCGAACGGTATCTCCAGATCGGTATGCCCCGATTTTTGCCACACGTCGCTTTCCATGTAGGTGTATCCGCCCCGCAACTTCCACCAACTGGCGGCTTGGAAATCCCCCGAGACCTCCGCGCCCCGGGAATCCGCGTCCAACCCGTTGCGGAACTCCAGGCCCAGATTGGGGACGTCGGCGAATTCGAGCGACCTTAATCCGTCGTATTGGTTGTAGAAGGCGGCCAAGGAAAGGGAAAGCCTTGGCATGGGTTGCACCCGGTATCCGAGCTCATACGCCAGGAGCCCCTCGGAATCGAAGTCCGGGCCGCCGGCATAATGGAGCGTAGGGGCGGCGTAAGGGGGCGTCGGAGCGAAGAACTCCACGTCGATCCGGCTGGGCGTGCGGACGGCCCGGGACACCGCGCCCCACAAGGTCTGCCGGGCATCGGGCGACAAGGCGATCCGTGCCGAAGGCTGGAGATTGAATCCGGAATATTCCTCATGCTCCAGCTTGGTGCCCAAGGTGAGCTTCACGCGCCGGGACAGGAGCGCGATCTCGTCCTGGACGAAAGCGTTGAAGCGGCTCAGATCCTTTTCGGCGGGGAGGAAGGAAAAATACGGAACGTTCCCCACCTCGTCCTGCATCCATCGGTACCCCGCTCCCCACATGACATTCTGCCGGCTCCCGAGCGGAAAGCGGTGATGGAAATCGAAATCGTACGTCTTAAGCTCATCCGTAAACGCGACCGCTGGCGTGAAAACGGCCTTCCGCCAGGTGCGATCGAAGTAAACCTGGGCTTGCAGATCCGACTCAGGCGAGAAAGCGTGCGTCCAGTTGGCGAGAACGTCCTGCCCATTGAGGTCGGTTTCGCCCGGGCCCGGCGACTGGAAATCCGAGCCGTACATGTCCCCCTGCACCATGAAGCCGTCCGCTTCCGAACGTCGCCAATCCATGCGGAAGCCGCCCTGGCTCAAGGCCGAGGGCTCGTGGGTATCCTTCCCCCCGGCATTCACCAATCCGTCGCGATCGGCATGACTCCCGTAAATGCGATAGAAAAGGTTGCCCGTCTTGCCACCCGAGCGGGCCTCCCCGAAATCCCTGAGCAGGCTGCCTCCGCCGCCCGCGAGATACAACCCTTGGGTTTCCTCCGCCGACTTGGTTACGATGTTGATCACCCCATTGACGGCATTGCTTCCCCATAGGGTGCCGCCCGGGCCGCTGATGACTTCGATCCTGTCCACATCCTCCAGGAGCACATGTTGGGCATCCCAGAAGACGCCTGAGTACAGCGGCGTGTACACCGTGCGGCCGTCGATCATGACCAGCAGTTTGTTGGCGAAAGTGGCATTGAAACCGCGCGCGCTGATGGCCCATTCCCGGGTACTCAACTGGGCCACTTGCAGATTGGAGGCCAGGCGCAGGGCTTCCGGTAGTGAGGTCGCCCCGGAACGGCGGATATCTTCCCGGGTGATGACCTGCACGGCGGATGCGGCTTCATTCAGGTTTTCGGGCCGCTTGGATACCGAGGTGATCTCGAGATCCATCAGTTCTTCCAGGCTCATCTTTTTCAAATCGCCTGTGGAGAGGGATGAGCCGTCTCCGCCTCGGACGGCGCTTATCGCCAGGGCGATGGCCGTTAGCGCGATCCTTCCCGGGAATAGGTATCGATAGGCTCTATCCACGCTCTTCCCCTTGGGCGCCATCCGGGATTCCCCGATGTTACGCTAACACCTTGAAAGTATGCGATGAAAACCCGGTCAGATGGGATCTGGTGGGAAAAGGAATTCAGCAAAACACGCACAAGCTGTGCGTACTGAGGGCATGAACAATTTGGTGGCGCACCATTAATAGTGTTGCGGGCGATGAGGTACGGAGCAGGTTGTCCGGCTGGGATATGCCGGGCATCGGAGGCAAGCGGTCCCGGCCTTGGAATGAAAGCGGGACCACGCCGGGAGCCACTACGGAAGCTCTTTGAGCAGGATATCCTTGAACTCGCAGGGCTGGCTTTCCGATTGGATCGAAAGATATCCGCTCGTGCCCGTCCGGTTCGGCGTACATCGGCGTAGACTTCTTGGCGACGAAAAAGCCCCGCCGGAAATCCGGCGGGGCCTACGCGGGCGAGGGACCCTGGCGTTTCGAATCAGCCGCTCTTCAGCTTCTCTTTAGCTTCTCTTCAGCTTCTTGAACGCGCCGGTATCGGGAGCGTTCGGGCAGGAATCGGGGCCGAAGTAACGCAGAATTACCAACGGCTCGCTGCCGGTGTTCTCGTAGGTGACGCCCTGGGTCGCGGCATCGTAGGACACGAAGGCTTCGTCCTCCGTCATCGCGCCGAAGCGGATCATGGACGGGCTCTGCATGCGTACCTTGCCCACCCGGCCCACGCCCTGCACGCAGGTCGCGCCGTAAGCGCCGCCATCTTTAATGGTCGCCTTCACGCCGGGCATCACGGTCGTTTCCTTGGCGGTGAACAGCTCCTGGCCGTCGAACTTCCCGTAGGTCACCCACTTGTCCATCCAGCCTTCCGATTCCGAATCGGCGACGGGGATGGGTTCCAGGTAATGGTGATCGCGGAAATGCGTATCCAGGTTGCCTTCCCAATCGAGCTGATCGACCAGGAAGTCCAGGTCGAAGCGGCGCTCGGGGGGGAAATCCTTGGCCAGCAATTCCCACTCGATGGCCCGGCCTTCCACCATGCTCTGGTAGTAGGCGAACACGTCCGAGCCCCACTGGGGTTCGTAGGTCACCATGGAACCGGGCGCATGCAGGATGCGCGCGGGCACGTGCCAGCCGGTGCCGGGCTTGAGGCGGTAGGCCTTGGCCAAATCGATGAGGCCGTTATCGCCCTTGTTCCAATCCTCCAGGCAACGGCGCACGTCGGACTTGGTAACCCCGGGTTCGAGCCCGAAATAGGTATGCGGGAAGTTGTTCCCGATGGCGTTCAATTGTGGCGGGAAATAATAGCCCTCGGGCTTGCCTTCGCGGCCCACGGCCTTGGCCTGGTCCGCGCTCTGGTGCATGTGATGGGCGATGGGGCCCATGTTATCGAAGAACTTGGAGTACACGGGCCAACGCTTGTACTTGTCCCACATCTTCTTGCCGATGAGGGAGACGCCTTCGCCGGCGACGGCTTCGAGCAGGGTGAAGCGGGTGCCTTCATGTACGACGTAGGAAAGGCCTTCGTCGGCGGCGCGGTTCTCGTTGCCCGCCTCGGTGGTGGAAGCGAACCAGCGCTCGCAGATGCCGCCGCGATGGGCGCCGAGCGCATAGATGTCGTCGGGATGGAGCTTGATGCGGCGGCCCGGGACCATGAAGGAACGGGGCACCCAGCAAGGCGCCAGGCGCAGGACGCCCTCACCCGCTTCGAGCGCACCTTTGACATTGATTTTTTTACCCGTAGCCGGGATGGCGACTGCCTCTGACATGATGATGATTCCCCTTAATTAGAATGGCCGACCGGACCTGCGAAGTACCGGACGCGAACATCCAACATGCTTTATTGGAGCATGGGACGCTGGGGATAAATTGCAAACTTCCTTGACCGAACCGTAATCCGGTATTTCTATAGGCCTTTATGCCGGCGGCCGGCGGCCTAAAATCCACCCTCAGTCGTGCAGGAAACCCCAATCCACGGGGATCCGTACGGTTTTCCCGCCGCTGCCCTCGGCCCAAACATGGCCCCCGTCGGGATCCTTTTCGATCCGTTCCACCCGCCCGAAGGATTTGGGAACCGGGTGGACCAGGTGGATGACGCGGATGGATTTGGGCTCCTTGGGCCGGAACGATTGTGTGGTGGGAACGCCCTGGGCCTTGAGACGATCCTGACGCGAGGTTTCCAGGCCGTCGCAGAAATGCGAACAGACCTCTTCCAGCCCGAGACGGTCCACATGGCGGCCGTTCCAAGGCGCGGCGTGGCGGCCGCCATTGGAGATCCAGAACAGGGTGCTGGGCAAAGTGCGCGGATCTTTAAGGGACAACCAGACGTAGCCGTCCAGGGTCGCCGCGGTCCAGGCCAAGTCGCCGGCTTTGGAGGAGACCATGATCAAATCCTCGAAGCCGCGGCGGGCGGGATAGAGTCGCAGGTCCGTGGTCCCTCCGGTGGCCAGCGGCACCTTGCCCAGGGATTTGAAACGGGCCCCGGTCTTAAGGATGCCGTACTCGCGGGCCAAGGGATTGGAGAAGGCCTCCGGCTTCACGCTGCCGAACTTGAAGGGGCTGACGTTGACATGATAGGGCCCGCCCGTTTCCGGAAAACGGAGGACGGCATGGTGCCCGAAATTGTAACGCCCCTGCAAGCCCTCGATGCGATGCTCCAGGTAGACCGCCCGATGCCCATCGCGGATGCTGAGCGTCTTACGGATCGTGCAGGCGGGATTTTTCAACCTCATCTCTGTGACTAGGCGCGCCGTTCCCGCTTCCACCGCCTCCCAGGTTTCATTGGCCGTCTCGCCATGCCCATAGCGGATGCCTTTGCTTTCCCCGAATGGGAAGCAGAAATAATCGCCGCGCAGGACTTGTAGCACCGGGGGGAATTCCGGCAGCTCGTCCGGCCGCCAAGGGGCCAAGGCGTAAGGCTCCACCCAACGTTTGCCCAGGCGGAAACGCACCGGCCCCATATGGCCGCCGCGGCGGGTCAGCCACAGCTCCACGTCGCGGCCCTGTAGCGCGAAGGAGGGTTCCCCGTACACGACCGGCAGATCATCGTGGGTCATTTCGGCGATGGAGGTGTCCAGGGAAAGGGGATCGGAATGCTCCCCGATCCGGGGTCCGGTTTTCAAGGCGGCTTGCGGGTCGTCCATATGCCCGGGATAATAAGCCGAAGCCGGTTCGGGCAGAAGGGCCCCTGTCCTGCGGATTTTGACTTTCGTTTCCAGGGGTATTTCCGGCAGCTGATACGATTGGAATAGAAAGCGGGCTCAGGGCTTTAAATTCCCCTATTGTACGGCTTTTAAATTGTGTGTATACTCCTACACATGAGTAGGATAAAGAGGGCGCAAATACCCATGGAGCCATCAGAGTATAAACGGCTCCAGGAACTCTCGGCTCGGGAGGGGGTTTCCATCGCCGAGCTTGTTCGCAGGGCGGTTGCCGATCGATACTTCGTTCCGGACGGGAAGGAACGTAAACGAAAAGCCCTCGACAGCTTTTTAAAGTCGAGTCCGATCCCGCTCGGGGATTGGAGCGAGCTTAAAAAGGAGCTAACGGATCGTTATGGCGCCCATCTTCCTTGATTCGAATATTTTCCTGTATGCGGCCGGCTCGGAGCATCCGGAAAAAGCCCCTTGCCGGAAGCTGCTTGAGTTGGCGGCTGCTGGGAAATTGGAGGCTGTCACCAGTTCCGAAGTGCTGCAGGAAGTCCTCTATGTCCGCCTCCGCCGAGGATCACGCGCCGAAGCCCTCGAAGTCACCCGAAATATCCGCGATATGATGGACGAAATCCTTACCGTCACGGGCGATGATGTCCTGGCGGCTTGCGATCTACTGGGAAAGCATTCGGGACTGGATGCCCGGGATGCCGTGCATGCCGCCGTCGCGCTGAGAAACCGGATTTCCACCATTGCCACCGTAGACCGGGACTTCGATGTCATCCCGGGACTCCGGCGGCTTACCCCCGCTCAGGCAGCCGCATGAAACCTTCCCGGAACGTTTTCGCACCCGCCGCCCTGGCCAGCCTGCTCCTCCTCGCGGGTTGCGGCAAGGACAAGGTGACCGAGTACTATCCCAACGGCAAACCCAAGACCCTCCGCACCTATGGCATTTTCGGAGGGATGAATCCGGGCAACCTCCAACGCGAGCAGACCTTCTTCTTCAACGACAATAAGGAAAGCGATTCGCATTGGAAGGACGGGAAGCTCGACGGGATTTACGAGGACTTTTGGCATAACGGCCAGAAGAAATCCCAGGGCCGGTACAAGGCCGGCAAGAAAACGGGGGAATGGGACTTCTATTTCAATCAGTTCACGCTCTCCTCGAAGGGGAAATTCAAGGACGATCAGAAGGACGGGCAGTGGGCTTCCTATTGGGAGAACGGCGCATTGCGATCCCAGGGGACCTTTTCCGGGGGCCAGGAGATCGGCACTTGGAAGGAGTGGACGGCCAAGGGCGAGACGGCCGCGGTGAATTCCTGCTTCGCTTCCAACGACACCGGGCGCTACGTGTCGTACCATGCCAACAATACGGTGAAGGAAGAATACGCCTGCAAGCGGGGCGTGCCCTCCGGGGAATATCTCAAGAAGGATCCCGACGGGACCGTGGTGGAGCGGGGGCGTTTCGACTCCCAAGGCCGCAAAGACGGTACCTGGGAAGCCTTCTGGGCCGAAGGAAAGACGGCTTCCAAACGCGGCTATGCCGCCGGCATGGAACAGGACAGCGGGTGGGCCTGGGACGAGGCGGGCCGGCTCAAGGAACGGGCGCATTTCGATTCGGGCAGCGGCGAGCGCGTCCTCTACGATAGCCTGGGGCATCTGGTGCAAAGGACCCATTACCTGAAAGGCCAACCCGACGGGGAGGATTGGAGCTTTTGGCCCGAAGGGCCGGTGCCGAAAGGCCGCGTCGCCGACAAGCCCGGGCCCAAGCGCCAATTGATCGTGTACGCGGTCGGGAAGCCGGTGACCATGCGTAAGTGGCACGTGAACGGCAAGCCCATGGCGGAAGGCCAATTCGAAGACGGGCATCGCGCGGGGGAATGGAAGGACTGGTGGGAAGACGGGACCTTGAAGGAGATCTCCCACTTCCAGGCCGGGGCCCTGCACGGCGATCGGCTATTCTACGATGCGAAGGGAAAGCTGATCCGGACCTCGCGCTATGAGCACGGCTATCCGGCCGAAGGGCGCATCCCGAAGGCGGTGATGCGGGGCGCGATCACCGGGGACAGCGGGATCATCCTGCGGCCGCAGGGGAAGTAGCTTCAGGGCTGCCAAGACAACCGGAGGATGCCATGGGGAAGCCCGTTCGGCAAAGCCACCGGAGCGCCCGCCGTCAGGTTCCGGTTTTCCCATTGCAAGCGGCCCCGGACGTCGAGGATCCGCAGGGTCTTGGCACCCGCCGGCGCCCGGAGTTGCGTTCCGGGCAGCAGATTGAATACCCAACCTTCTTGCGGCCTGGTCTGGACCGAGCGGGCCAGGGCCTGGGTCGGTTCCGTATAATTCGTCCAACCATCCTCGCGGACGAGGAGCTTGGTCCATTGGCCTTGGGTCAGGTTCACGGTTCCGCCCATAGCATAAGTGAGGACCTCCCCGAATTCCGGGAATCCGGTTTTCATGCCGCGATGATTGGGGAATGCTTCCGGCTTGTCCTGCATATGGGCCGGCGACCAGCGATAGTCCGTGGCGGTGTCGCTCCCGAAGACGAAATCCACGAAGCCGTCATACTCCGGTAAGGAACAAAGCGTGTCCATCTCGGTAAGGCTGATGTAATCGATACCTATGCCCTTCCCGGAGCGCGTCTCGGCCAGGAAGTTATGCGAGTAGCGGAGGTTCCGGCTGTGGTCATCGACCCAGGAGGAATCCTTTTCGAGGGCGGACCAAGCTACCCCGGCCGTAGTCGCTATTTCGGGGGCCTTCGCGTAATCAATCCAGATCAGCACGGTATCCAGGATCTCGATGTCGTTGCCGTTCGAGCTTTTGTTCTTGCCGATCTGGACGTGCAAGGTTTCCTTGGCGGAAAAAGAGAAGGCGGGCAGGAGGGCCGCGCATAAACCAGCCAGAATAAGGCGATTGGACTAAAGCATGGGGGATCCCTTCGGGTGTGGATGCCCCTGAAATAACCTTCGGCAATTTTTATGGTCAAGAAGATTTTAATCGCGAAATAGGGTACCCGTTCGGAACGGACTCAGCCCGCCGGCATTTCCCGCGGAATCGCAGGCTCTTTCCATTCCAGCTTGAAGCGCGCCGCTTCTTTATCCGCCAGGCGCGTCGGCTCGGGCAGGCGATAGCCCGCCAGGCACGCTTCCACAGCGCGCATCGCCGAGTCCAGGTCGCACAGATTCCCCACGCTCACGTATACCGGTTTCACGCGTACCTTGGTGCGCAATACCATGCCGAGGATCTCGCCCTTGTCCTTCAGCGGTTCCCGATCGCCGGGATCGGGCCCCACCTCGCGATGGAATCCGTATAACCGGCTTTTCCCCACCCCGACCGCAGGTATCCCCAATGTTACCCCCATGTGGGCGGCGATGCCGCAACGCCGGGGATGGGCCTTGCCCATGCCGTCGAAGAGGACCAATCCGAAAGGGCTCTTCACCTCCTTGAAGGCCGCCTCCAGGGCCGGGGCCTCGCGGAAGCTGAGGTAACCGGGGATGTACGGGTAACGCGCGGGCGCCGCGCCATGGGCGATCTCGACCACGCGCTTCTCTTCCCGATCCCAGACCACCACGGCCGAGAGGATCCAGCCCTTATCGGGGGACAAGGCGGAATCGGCGCCGGCGATCAGGCGCGGTACGCCGGTCAGGGGCCGCTCCGCGATGCGGGACGCCAATTCCAGTTGATGCGCCCGCCACTCCTCCATCAATGGCGCGAAGGCGGGATCCAAGGGGGGGCGGTAAAAGCCCATGATCCCAAGATACGGATTGGCGGGAGAGGTGGGTAGCGGGGAGGTTACCTCGGCGGAAACGTTCAGATGCCGTCGTGGGCGTCGTCGGGCTCGCCGGATTTTTCCTTGAATACGCGAAGCACGATGCGGCCTACGGCGACGATGACCCCGATCAGGGTGACGATCCCGAGCACCTTGATGATGCGGGAGCCATTGCTGGCGGCGGATTGGGACATGATGAAACCTTCCTTCAAGCGATCTGCGGGCGAGGCGGGAAAAAGGCCAGGCCCTCCCGCATCGGCCTAGGGCGGGGTCCCGCCCGGGTCTGATATGTATTTACTTCCGAAAGATATCAAAACCAGGAAGCCATCGGCAAAAAGCGCCTGCATGAATGGGGCGCGGGGCTTGGGCTCCGGCCCTAAGAGCTGCAAAAAGTCCGGGTGGATTTAGCCCTTGCGGGCCCAGCGGTTTTCCAGGGGATCGGACGCGGGCGCGCGGGGGGAGGGAGGCGATGGCTCCGAGGGAGCGGGCGCCCCAAAGGGGGCGGGCGCCATTTCCTTCTCTTCCGCTTCCATCATGGCGTCCAGGATTTGGGCCTGGCTGCGCAGCAGGTTCCGGAAGCGGACGAAGAACTGCATCTTCTGGCTCTCCAGGACCTGGATTTCGGAACGGAGCTGGGCCAATTGCCCGCGCGAGCCCTGCAGCTCGTCGGTGGCCTTCTGGCGGGCGTCGGTGATGATTGCCTCCGCCTCCTGTTGGGCCACCTTGCGCTTCTCCTCCAAGGTGTTCTGGATGGTGATCACGGCGTCCTGCAGGGTCTTCTCGATCAGGCGGTAATGGTTGAGGCGCTCTTCGGCGATTTTAAGGCGCTCGGAGAGTTGGATGTTCTGGCGGGCCAGATCTTCGAAATCCTTGGCGATGGTCTCCAGCAGCGCCCGTACTTCATCGGGATCGAATCCCTTGAACCGGGTGGAGAACTCGTGCTTCTTGATGTCCAAGGGGGTAATCATGGGGATGCCTTCCCGGAAGTTCCATTCGAGCCCCTAACCTGGTGGGGCCCTTATAAACTAGTCACTTCCCGGGCCCCGAAGAGGCCGGTTCCGATGCGGATGAAATGCGCGCCTTCCTCGATAGCGGTCTCGAAATCGCCGGTCATCCCCATGGAAAGCCAGGCGAAGTCGCGGAGCGGACCCCCTGGCGCGGCCGCTGAGCGGGCGGATGCCAGCAGGCCGCGCAATTCTCGGAAGCAGCGGCGGGCCTCCTCCGGGCCGGCGGGCGCGCCCTCGGGCGTTTCCAACGGTCCCATGGTCATCAGGCCCACCAAGCGCACGTGGGCCAAAGCGGGCAGGCGCGCCAGGAACGGCAGGAGCGAATCGGGTTCGAAGCCGCCTTTGGCCGGCTCGCGCGAGGTGTTCACCTGCAGGAAGACATCTCGCTTAAGGCCCAAATCGCCGGCGATGCGATCGACGGCGGACAACAGGTCCCCGGAGTCGACCGAATGCAGGGCCGAAGCCAGGGGGAGGATCTTACGCACCTTGTTCTTCTGCAACCGCCCGATCAGGTGCAGCTCGTAGTCTCCCGGGGCGGCGCCGGGCAAGGGGAACTTTTCCAAGGCTTCTTGCACCCGGTTTTCGCCGAAGATGCGTGCGCCCAGGGCAAGCGCTTCCATCGCCTTGGATTGGGGGTGGTTCTTGCTGACCCAGATGAGGCGGACTTCCGAGGGATCGCGGCTGGCGCGGGCGCAGGCGGCCCGGATGCGGGCGTCGACGGCGCGGAAATTCTCGGCGGTCCCCATGAGGTAACTTAGGTGTTACGCTTGCGCCGTCGTTTCGCGGGCGCCCCGGATGCCGAAGCCGCCTTTTCCGCGGCGCGGGAGCGACGGCCCGCAGTCGCCTTTCGCGGCGCTCTACCTACGGTGTTGCCGGTCGTTTTGCCGGTAGTCGGTTCATCGCCCTCCGGGCTGACGGCCTTCCCAAGGGCTCCGCCCTTGGGCCCCAACACCAACTGGGCCGGAAGCAATTCCCGTAGGATGGGATCGATATGCTCGAATTGGCTGATGGTCAGGCTGGCCTTGGCTTCGGGAGGGAGCTCCCCTACGTCGGCGGCGTTCTCGGCAGGCAACACCACCCTCACGACCCCGGCCTGCAGGGCGGCCAAGGACTTTTCCGGCAGACCCCCGATGGCATGGATGCGCCCGACCAGGGAGATCTCGCCGGTGAATGCGATTTTGGGATCGACCGCGCGGCGCGTCATGGCCGAGATGAGGGCCAGGGTCATGGCTATTCCCGCCGAAGGGCCGTCCTTGGGGATCGACCCTTCGGGCACATGCAGATGGATATCCGTCTTCTGGAAGATTTCCGGATCGATGCCGTAACGGCGGGCGCGCTCTCGCGCCAGGGTCACAGCGATGCGGGCCGATTCCTTCATCACCTCGCCCAGATGCCCGGTGAGATGCAGGTGCCCCTTGCCGGAAAGCAGGGTGCACTCGACCCGCAGCAACTCGCCGCCCGCCGGGGTCCAGGCCAACCCGGTGATGACGCCGGGACGCACCTTGTCGGGCACCATGCGCTCTTGCCGCAGGGGCACGCCCAGATAGCCGGCCAGGCTATCGCGGGTGAGGGCCGGAAGGCCTTTTCGCTTGGCGGCCCCGCCCTTCGCGGCCGCCCGGCCTTCCGAGGCCGCCCGGCCGCCTGCGGACGCCGCTTCCTTCCAATCCACCACTTCGCGCGCGCGCTTGCGGGCGATCTTGGCGATTTGCCGCGACAACTGCCGCACGCCCGCCTCCCGGGTGTAGCGGCGGATAAGGGCGGAAAGCACGTCGTCCCGGAGTTCCATCTGCCGCACGGTAAGGCCCGAGGCGGCCTGGATCTTCGGGAGCAGGTGGCCCTTGGCGATGGCCAGCTTTTCGGTATCGAAATAGCCGGCGATGCGGATGACTTCAAGGCGATCGTGGAGGGCGGGCGGGATCTGCTCTTCCACGTTGGCGGTGGTCACGAAGAAAACCTGCGACAAGTCGATGCCCGCTTCCATGAAATGATCGATGAACTCGGCGTTCTGTTCCGGGTCCAGCACCTCCAGCAAGGCCGAAGCGGGGTCGCCGCGGAAATCGCTCCCCATCTTGTCGAGCTCGTCCAGCAGGATGACCGGGTTCATCGATTGCGCCTTCTTGAGGGCCTGCACGATGCGGCCGGGCATGGACCCG
This sequence comes from Fibrobacterota bacterium, assembly GCA_019509785.1. Classification (NCBI taxonomy): domain Bacteria; kingdom Pseudomonadati; phylum Fibrobacterota; species Fibrobacterota bacterium. The sequence continues at coordinate 44,682 of JAEKLQ010000072.1, forward strand.
ATGTAGGTGCGGCGATGCCCCCGGATCTCGGCTTCGTCACGGACCCCGCCGAGCGAGATACGCACGAACTCCCGGCCCAAGGCCAGGGCGATGGACTTGCCGAGCGAGGTCTTGCCCACGCCCGGCGGGCCCACCAGGCACAGGATCGGCGTCGCGCGATGGCGCGAAAGCTTGAAGACCGCCACGTGTTCGAGGATGCGCTCCTTCACCGGCTTGAGGCCGAAATGATCCTGATCGAGGCGCGCCTTCACGCCCGCCAAATCCAGGTTGTCCGGCGTGCAATGGCCCCAGGGCAGCGCCAGGAACCAATCCACGTAGGTGCGCACCACGGAATATTCCGGCGAGGACGGATTCAAGTACTCGAGGCGCTTCATCTCCGCGGTAACCCGCTCCAGCGCCTTGGCGGGAAGGCTCTTGGCCTTGATGCGTTCTTCCAGTTGCCGGTTCTCGTGGTTGAGCGGCGGGGAAAACGAACCCAGCTCGGACTGGATCTTGCGCAATTGCTCGCCCAGGAAGTATTCGCGTTGGCTCTGCGCGATGCCGGCCCGCACCTCATGCTCCAGGCGGCGGCCCAAGGCGGCCGTATCCATCTCGTTGCGAAGGAACTCGTGGAGCAGATCCAGCTTGCGATCCAGGGAGGGCTCCTCCACCAGGAGCTGTTTCATCTCCACCGGGATTTTGAGATGGCCCGCCATCGCGTAGACCCGTTCGTCAGGACCTGACAACCCGTCGATCAGGTCGGCTACGCCCCGCGGCAGATCGGGATTCTGGCCCAGGTATTCGGAGAAGAGCGAACGCGTGATCTGGAGGCGACGCGATATGGCTTGCGCATCGAAGGGCATCGCCGGCATGGGTTCGAGCGCCGCCTCGATGAGATTGGGCGACACCTTCCATTCCGCGGCCCGCGCCGGGCCGACCGCCTCGACCAGCACCTTGGACAGGTTGTTGGGCAGGGACTGCGAAGACGCGATGCGCCCGACCACGCCCACGGGCTTGAGGCTTTCGGGATTCACCTCGTCCTCGGAGGCCGACTTTTGCAGGGCGAAAAAGGCGAATTGCTGCTGGCTTTCCAAGGCCCGCATCAGGGCGGACAAGGATTGGGGACGGCCCAGCAGGATGGGGGTCACGGTTCCCGGGAACAGGATGATGTCCCGCAACGGTATGACCGGCAGGCCGGCGGCCAGGTGGCGCGCCCATTCTTCGGGAGACATTTGGCCGGGGGCTGCGGGTTCGGTCTTGGCTTCGTCCACGCCCCAGAATGTAGGAAAGTGGTCAGGCGAGTTTGGAAGCTAGCGGAAACCGGCTACGCCAACGGAAACTGGCTAGGCCAGTTTCTTCTTGTTCTTCTTGAGGATGAGCATCGGTTCCTTCTTTTGCTCGACCATCTCGCGGGTGACCACGCATTCGGCCACGTCGCTCCGCGAAGGCAATTCGAACATGATGGGAAGCAGGACGCTTTCCATCACCGAGCGCAGGCCGCGGGCGCCGGTCTTGCGCTTGATGGCCCGGTCGACGATGGCCTCCAGGGCCTCGGGCTGGAACTTCAGGCGGATCTCGTCCATCTCGAAGAGACGGGTGTATTGCTTCACCAGGGCGTTCTTGGGCTTGGTGAGGATCTCGAGCAAGGCCTCGCGGGGAAGCTCTTCCAAGGCGGTGATGACCGGCAAGCGGCCGACCAGCTCGGGAATGAGCCCGAATTGGATCAAGTCATCCGGCTCCACTTGCTTGAGGGTCTCGCCGATCCGGCGTTCTTTTTTGCTTTGGATGATCGCGCCGAAACCGAGGCCGGTCTCGCGGGTGCGCCGCTCGATGATCTTCTCCAGCGATTCGAAGGCGCCGCCGCAGATGAACAGGATGTTCTTGGTGTTGATCTGGATCAGGTTCTGCTCGGGATGCTTGCGGCCGCCCTTGGGCGGTACCGCCGCTACCGTGCCTTCCAGCAACTTCAAAAGCCCCTGCTGCACGCCCTCGCCCGACACGTCGCGGGTGATGGAGGGATTGGCGCTCTTGCGCGAGATCTTGTCGATCTCGTCGATGTAGACGATGCCGCGCTCGGTGAGCTCCACGTCGTAGTCGGCCGCCTGCAAGAGGCGCACGATGATGTTCTCCACGTCCTCGCCCACGTACCCGGCCTCGGTGAGGATGGTCGCGTCCACGATGGTGAAAGGGACCTTGAGGAACTTGGCGATGGTCTGCGCCAACAGCGTCTTGCCCGAGCCGGTGGGGCCGAGGAAGAGGATGTTGGATTTTTCCACTTCCACGCCGTCCGGGCCCTGCCGGGCCGAGATGCGCTTGTAGTGATTGTAGACGGCCACCGCCAGGGAGATCTTGGCGTCATCCTGGCCGATGATGTGATCGTCCAGGTGGCGCTTGATGTCGGCGGGGTTGGAAGCCGGAGAGGCCCCCGGGGCCGTCTGCACGTCCTTCTGGGATTCCTCGGTCAGGATGTCGTTGCACATCGCCACGCATTCGTTGCAGATGTGCACCGAGGGACCCGTAATGATCTTCTCCACCTGCTCCGCGTTCTTTCCGCAGAAAGAGCAGCGGATCAACCCATAGCCATTGCCGGTCCTTGCCATTCGAATCCTTTACGTCGCGCCCGGCCCTTAGGCCGCCAGGGCCTTCTTCTTGCGATTGCCGGGGATGAAGATTTCGTCCACGACGCCGTAGGCCATAGCCTCCTGCGCGCTCATGTACAAGTCGCGTTCGGTGTCCTTCTGGACCACGTCGATGGGCTTGCCGGTGGCTTCCGCGAGGATGCCGTTCAGCTCCCGCTTGGTCTTCACGATTTCCTTGGCGTGGATCTGGATATCCGAGCTCTGCCCGGTGGCGCCTCCCGAGGGCTGGTGCAGCATGACCTTGCCGTGGGGCAGGATGAAGCGTTTCCCCTTGGTGCCCGCCGCCAAAAGCAGCGCGCCCATGGAGAAGGCCGAGCCCACGCAGATGGTCTGCACGTCCGGCTTGACCCACTTGATCACGTCGTAGATGGCAAGTCCCGAGGTGACGATGCCGCCGGGGCTGTTGATGTAGAGGAGGATGTCCTTATCCGGATCTTCATACTCGAGGAAGAGCATCTGGGCCACGACGGTGTTCGCGACCACATCGTTGATCTCCTGGCCCAGGAATATGATGCGCTCCTTGAGCAGGCGGGAGTAGATGTCATAAACCCGCTCCGAGCGTCCGGTGGTTTCGATGACTGTGGGTACTAGCATGCGCGTCCTGTCTTCCTCGAGGTGGAAATGGGATTTACGGTAATATACATAGCTCCATTCTACCTTCGGCACAAGCCGGAAGCCAGGGTGAATGAGACCGGTATCCTATCGGCAAGGAGACCCGAGGGAAGGGTAAAGGGTACAGGGTAAAGTGTATGGCGGCGCTGCGCGCCGGTGGGTCGATCGGTCTCCGATCTAAACCCTTTACCCTGTACCCTTAACCCTTTACCCTTCTTCCTATCAGGCCGTAACGGTTTCCCTCTTGTAACCGATCACGAAGTCGAGCGTCTTTTCGGACTTCAGTTCTTCGCGGATGTCGATGATCTTCCCGCTTTTGCGGAGCTGGGCCTTGAAGGATTCGAAATCCATCCCGTATTGCCCGGCCAACTCGCGGACGCGGGCGTCCACTTCCTCGCTGCTGGGCTTGATCTTTTCCAGCTTGGCGATCTCCTCCAGGATACGGTAGCGGCGGATGTTGAAAACCGCTTCCTGCTCGAGGTCGGAATGGTCGTGGCCGTGATCTTCGTTCTCGTGCTTGTGGCCCTGCTCTTCCAGCTTATAGCGCACGTAGTTCTGGATGCGGGCCTTGGGGATCTCGAAAGCGTTGACTTCCATCAGGCGCTTCATGGCCTGCTCGTAGGCCTCTTCCTTGGCGCGCTGCAGGGCGGACTTGGCCATGTCGTCCTTGATGCGTTGACGGAAGGCGGCGAGCGATTCGAACTGGTATTTCTTGGCCAGTTCGTCGTCCAAGGGAGGGAGCTTGACTTCTAGTACTTCGATGATCTTTAGCTGGTATTCGGAATCCTTGCCTGCGAAGTCGGGCTGGGAGTAGTCGGCGGGGAAGGTGAATGCGACGTGCTTTTCCTCGCCGGCCTGGGCGCCGATCAGGGCCCGGTCCATGGCGGGTACGCTGCTGGTGCCGAGCTCCATGCGGAACTCGGGCCTCTCGGGGAGGGGCTTGGCCTCGCCCCCGATGTTGATGGAAAGGTACTGGGCCACCACGACATCGCCGAGGGCGGCGGGGCGATCTACATGGGTTTCGTCGGCCTGGCGCTTACGGAGCATTTCGAGCTGACCGTTGATCTCCTCGTCCGAAGGCTCGGCGGGATGGACGGGGATGTCGAGCTTGTAGTCCTTGATTACGACGGGCGGGTCGATCTCGAGGATGGCCGTGACCTGCACGGGCTTGCCGGCTTCGTTCTCCAGCTTCTCGATGCGGGCCGGGGCGATGGGCTCCAGGTTGTGCTCTTTGCAGGCTTCCTTGAGGACTTCCTCGACGAGGGCTTCGATGGATTCGGCGTTGATGGGATCCTTGAAGCGTTTGGCGACGACGTCCTTGGGGACGTTGCCGGGCCGGAAGCCGTTGATGCGGACTTCCTTGCTGTACTTGCGGACCTTCTGATCGAAGATCTTGTCGAGGCGATCGCGCGGGACCTCGATCTCGAGGATGCGTTCGGTGGCGGAGGGGTTGGACAAGGTGGCTTTCACGGGATCATCCTTTCGATTCGATTTCCTGAGGCCTTCGCTGACGGCCCGTCCGGTTGTGGCGGGCGGCCGCGCTAGGCGGTTTCTGCTCGTTATCTCTGTCTGCCCGTTCCTGCGGGCGGCCCGCGTTCTGCGGGTTGCCTGGCTTCGCGAGCCATCGGCATGGGCCGGGGTCCGCGGAAAAGGTGGTGCGAAAGGGGGGAGTCGAACCCCCACACCGAAGTGCCAGATCCTAAGTCTGGTGCGTCTGCCAATTCCGCCACTTTCGCTTGGCGCCTTGGAAAACCCGCCATCGGGGCCCGCTTGCTTCATTGTCCTCGTCGCGGCACACCAGTGCCGCTCCTCGGACTGCTTCGCAATCGGACCCCGCTGGCGGGTTTTCCAGCGGCGCCAGTTTGTTCTTTTTGTTTATCGTCTCCGTTTATCGCCGTCGTGCTTTTCTTGGAGTTGCCAAGCGGCGCTTTGCGCCTGTGGCCCCGGTCTAGCGGGGTTGCCAGGCGGCGCGCTTGGCGCGCCTGTGGCAAAGAGCTCTTTGACTAGCAGTGGCGGGGTTTTACGGTGCTCCTCTATTTATTGCCGTGGTGCGCGCGGGTTAGGCGCGGGCCTCGGCGTGTTGGGTGATTTCTTCGCCGCTGCCGGTGGAGAAGATTTTGAATTCGGCGTAGTTGGAATTGTCGTCTTCCACGAGCTGGATGCGGGTCTTGTGGGAGCGCTCCCAGTATTTGACGATGACGCCGCGGTTCTCGATGACGTGGCTGATCATTTCGGGGTGGAGGGCCAGGGTCAGGTCCTTCTCGCCGCGCTTGGCGCGGTAGCGGCGGAGCCAGCGGTCGATGGAGCCCACGATGGATTCCTTGCTGGGGATGTAGCCGTCGCCTTTGCAGGTGGGGCACACGTTGGACTGCTCCTTCACGGCATTGGGGCGCACGCGCTTGCGCGTGATCTCCATCAGGCCGAACTGGGAGAGGTTGGAGAAGGAGACCGGGCTCTTGTCGATGCGGATGGCCTTCTTGAACTCCTTGACGACGTTCTCGTTGTCCTCTTCCGTGTCCATGTCGATGAAGTCGACCACGATGAGGCCGCCCAGATCGCGCAGGCGCATTTGCTTGGCCACTTCCCAGGCCGCGTCGATGTTGGTCTCCAGGATGTTCTTGCCCTGGTCGCGGCCGCGCACCTTGCCGCCGGTGTTGACGTCGATGGAGACCAGGGCCTCGGTCTGATCGATGATGAGGTAGCCGCCCCGCTTCAATTGCACGCGGCGGGCGAAGGTCTTTTCCAATTCTTCTTCGATGCCGAAATGATCGAAGAGGGACAGGTCGCCTTCGTAGAGCTTGACCTTGCCGACCATGTCGGGCGAAAGCACGCCCAGGTAGCCGACCACGGTCTTATGTTCGGTGCGGTCGTCGATCCAGACCGCGTCCACGTCTTCGGAGAAATAATCGCGCAGGGTGGTTTCGGAGGAATCGCTTTCCTGATGCACCAGACCCGGGGCCTGGACCTTC
>JAEKLQ010000073.1 GCA_019509785.1 Fibrobacterota bacterium
CCTCGGCGACGGATCCGGCGTCATCCCCCTTGAGCATGGACCGGTAGGTCTTCTCCGCCTCTTCCAGCCGGCCCAGCTGGGCGTAGGATTGCGCGGCCATCTGGCCGGCCTCGCCGGCTTGGGCGCTGGCGGGGTATTTCTTGCGGACCTGCTCGTATTGGGCCAGGGCCTTCTCGAATTCGCCGAGCGTGTAATATTGATTCCCCTTCCAGGTGAGGATCTCGGGAACCTTGTCGTCCTGCGGGGAAACGGCCAGGTAATTGTCCAGGGTCTGTAGGTAGAGATCGCTGGCGTAGGCCGAAGGCGCCTTGGTGGAATCCAGGCCCTTAAGCCCCGCGTCCACCGTGCCGACGCTATCGCCCTTCGCCGCGGTCAGCTTCACCTCCGCCAAGGGAGGGCCCGCGTCCTGCTTCGCATCCGCATGATGACCGCGTAGGACAGCGCACCCGGCCAACGGCAGGGCCAGGGCCGCCCAAGCGGCCAGCCGGAACCGGGATCCCGCCCGCGCCTTCCGATTATCGCTTCCCATTGGCGCCCTTCTTCTTCTTCGCTTCGAGAGCCTTCCCGAGTTCCAGCGCGCGTTGCCGGGCCGCATCGATCTTATCGGTCGGCCGCTTGCCCGCATCCGCCCCGTCATCCAACTGGATCTTGGCGCCCTCCCCCGCCCCCTTCGGCGCCCCGCCCTCTTCGGCCTTGCGCAGCATTTCCTGCGCGGCCACGATGGCGTTGTACGCCGAGGCCTTCTTCAGCTTGTCATCGCCCATGCGCGAGACCCGCATGTACTTCTTGGCGGCGGCCGCGTAATCTTCCAGGGAGTAGTAGGCTTCCGCCTCCTGGTATTCGTACTTGGGCAGCTTGGGATTTTCCGGATAGATGCGCAGGAAGGTCTCGAAGGCATCGATGGCCTTGCGCAGATAAGTCTCGCGCATGCGCGCGTTTTCGCCCGAGGCGCCGTCCAATTGCTTGGCCTCGTATAGGTAATGGCGGGCCACCAATTCGATGGCTTGCTCGCTCACCGAATCGGCGATATCGCGCGCGTCCTGCTTGGCCAGCTTCTTGTACCATTCCCCGCTGCGGCAATAGAGGCGGAAAATCTTCTCCCGTACTTCCGCCGCGCGTTGGTAATTCTGCTCTTTCTCGTAGGCGCGCGCCAGTTCCATGATGGCCTCGGGCATGCGCTCGTAATCAGGATATTCGTTCATCAGGGCCTCCAGGGCGCGTTTGGCCCGATCCAACCGGCCCGCCTGGGTATAAATGATGGCCATCCTATGGAGCAACTTGGCGCCCAGGCGGGCGTCGCCCAGCTTGTCGGCGAAGGCCTTGCTTTGCTTCAGGCCTCCGTCCCCCGTGGTGTCGCTTTCGGCGATGGACAAGGCGGCGAATTGCAAGGCTTCGCTGGTCAGGACCGACTTGGCCTGGGAGGAAACGTCCTTGTGCGCCGACTCTTCCAGGATGAAGGTGAAGGAGCTGATGGCGGTCTTATAAGCGTTGGCGCGGTAGCGGGTCCACGCCAGCTTGTACAAGGCTTGCTCGAAGTACTTGGAATCGGCGTAATCCAGCACCTTGTCGTAGGCCTCGGCGGCCTTCTCGAGCTGGTTGTCGTTGAAGTAATACTCGCCGATGTAAATCAACGCCTGCTGGGCGTAGAGCGCCTGCGGGTACTTGGAGGCCAATTCTTCCAGGTACTTGAGGCCCGCCTTCGGCTCGCCGCGCAAGGTGCGCGAATAGCCCAGGTAATACAAGGCCGCGGGACGGTACGGGGAATCCGGGAACTTCTCGATCAGTTCCAGCCAAGGCAACTCGTACGCGTCCGGATCCACCGTGGGTTCGGCTTGGGGCACGGGGAGCTTCCCCCCCGCTTGGACTTCCACCCATTGATAAGCCGCCAGCCTCTTCTTCAGGCCATCCTCTTCCTGGCCGTAATTGAGATATCCCTTCTGGAAGAGCAGCCAGTCCATGATCCCGGCCGAATTCGGGTCTTCGGAGAGGTTGCGGATGCGCCGTAGGATTTCGTCGGACTTGCCCGCCAGGCGCTCCGAAATATCGTCGGCAAGCTTGCGGGAATCGCGCGCCAGTTCGATGCGTTTGCGCGAAAGGGCGGTATCCCCCTTCAAGGCCGATATCTTCAGGTTCAGGCTCTTCTGGGAATACTTCAGGAGGTCTTCCAACCAAGCCTTATGCATCACGTGGATGTCCAGGGCCAGGGCGCGGCTCTCGAAGAGCTTGCGCTTGACCTGCATGCGGAACCCGAGCGTATCGGCGCCGGCGGAGGATGCCTCCGCGTCGCCGGGCGTGGTTTCCGATAGCTTGGCCAATACGGCCTCGCGCTCCTGGTTGAAGGTGGCATCCGAATACTCGCCGGACTTGTAATGCGCTTCCACGAAATCGCACATGCCCAAGCCTTGTTGGTAAAGCCCGGCGATGGCTTCGGGCGAAAGCGGCTTTTGGCGGGCCAGGGCCGTATTCGCCTTTTCCAGCTTGGCCCGGATCGCCTCCGCCTGTTCGGGAGAGATCAACTTGCCGTCCTCGCGCGCTTTCAGCTTCCTGCCCAATTCCTTGAGCAGATCGGACTGCTTATCCACCTGCAATCGGAAGTCCCATTCGCTCTTGGCCCGCAGCATCACCTTGCGGATGAGGACGTTGAATCCCTCGATGGCCCACGGGTTGTCGGGATACTGGGCGATCAGCTTCTTAAGGATGAATTCGCCCGCGTCCAAATCGCCCATGCGGATATTGCTCCACACCATCCCGAAGAGGGCCTCGGCCTGGAAGCCCTCCTGATCCAGCAGGTTCTGGTAGCCCTTCAAGGCTTGTTCGTAATGGCCTTCCTCATAGTTCAAATGGGCCAGCGCCAATTCGGCCTCGCCATGGAGGCGCTTATCGAGCTGGGATTCGCTCACCAAGGTCGTCAGCACCCCGCGGGCCGCGGCCGTGCGCTTCTGCCGCACCAGGGATTTGGCGTATACGAAGAGCGACTTGAACCAATGCCCGTTCTTGGCCCCGTCGGCCTCCATGATTTTCTCCAGCGTCGAGTCGCGGCCCAGGGCGTAGGCGCTTTGGACCGCGAGGTAGCGGGCGGGCGGGAAGAGTTTGCCGTCCAGGGCATTGGTTGCCATGAACGCGGCGTACTTCGCCAGGACGGAATCGTCCTGGCGCGATTCGAACAAGGCCTGCAGCACGCCGAGGCAGGCCGGTCCGTACATGCGGCTATCGGCGCCGACCCGGGCGTAAGCCTGGGCCGCCTTCAGGGGCTTGCCATCCACCATGAAGCCCGCGCCCAGCCAATAATCGATCTTCCCGATGGAAATGCGGCCTTGGAAACGGCCGCTAAGGCGTTCCAGATCCGCTTGCACCATTTCGATGGACTTGCCCGCGAGGCGGCCCTTGATGCGGGCCAGATCCAGGTTGGCCATCTTTTCCCATTCCGGCTTGCCGGCGCGCGCCGCCAGGGAATCCTTGTAATCGTTCAGCTCGCCGTAGAACCTTTGCGAAGCGCGTCCGGTGTTGGCCATCAGGACCTTGAAGAAATCCTCTTCGATGAGGCCGGCCTGGGCTCCCGCCGCGGAGAGCCCGATGCGCATACGGTACTCGGCCAACAAGGCGAAAGCCTCGTTCCAACGCTTGTTGAGTTCGCGCTGCACCGTCACCAGGCGCGCGATGCGATCCACGTTATCCTTCATCAGCAGGTCCACCATATCGCGGTTGGGCGTTTCCTGGAGCATTTCCTTGGAGATGAAGAAGGCGTCGTCCAGAGGCTTTTCCAGCTCCGCCACGCGCTTGCGGGTGGAAGCCAGCTTCTTCTCCAGGCCTTCGATCATGCGATCGAGGCGGACGTCGTCCTCCGGGCCCAGATGGGTCACCGGCGTCGGGTAGAGCTGGAGGTCGCGGAAGTCCTCGCCCATATAGCCCAGGCGTTCCAGCTCTTCCGAGATGAGACGTAATTTACGCCGTTCTTCGCGCAGCCGGTTCGCCATGGCGTCGGCCCGGGACCAAAGCGCCTTATCCGCGGAAGCGGAGGGCGTGTTCGGTCCGGGGCTGCCGCCGGCGGGAGCGCAAAGGACGGTTATAAGGACCAGGAGCAGCAGCCGCATCAGCGGCCGAAGCATCCTAGTTGAGATCGACGGCTTTGCCATCGGCCTCCTTGCGTCTCATTTCCAATCGCCTCTTTCTTTCCGCCGCGTCGAGCTGTTCGGCATCGACCGCGGGCTTGGACAAGGTCTCGTCCAGGTTCACGCGCTTGCGCTTGTCCTGGTAGCGTTTCAGCAGGAACGAGCGGTACAGCTCGCTCGAGGGCTGGGTGAACCAAAGCGGATAGCGGACCTGCCAGAACACCTTCCACTGGGGGAAGAAGGGCGAATACCCGTCGGTCGCGCCCGCTTGGCAAGGATTGTCCACGGCGCTGCAAGGCCCCAGTTCGGGGCCGCGATCCGAACTCAAAAGCCAGGCCATGCCTCCTTGCAGTTCCAGCCCGTTCTTGTATTTCAGCTTGGCGCCGGCGTTGACGTAGACCGGCGTCTCGCGGATATTCACGTCGAAGGTCTTGCCTACCACGTAGAAGCGCTTCCAATCGCCAAGTTCCCGGCCGTATAGATCCCCGCGGATCTTTTTCATGATCTGGACCGTAAATGGCTGGGCCTCGACTTCGGCGAAGAAGTCCGTGCTATAGGTTTTCATTTCCACCCCCAGGGACATGGGGAGGGTGGAGAAATCCTGATCCGGGATCTGGACCTTGCGTTTGCCCGCCTTCACGCGCGCCGCATTGTCGTCGTTCACGTAAGAAGCGAATTCGCCTTCCCAGGCCAGGTTCCCGTACAGCTTGAAGGGCAGCCAGGAAGAGATGCGGATCAACTCCAGATCGGCGGAGGTCGTGAACTTCCACGAGGTGATGGTCTGGTCGTTGCCGAGGATGAAACCCTCGGGCCCGAACCCTTCCGTTTTCACGCGGAAGCCGTTGGAAGGGAAGTTGTCCATCATCACCTTGCGCAGCTCGGCGGTCTCGGCGAGCCCCAGGAATCGTAAGGACTTGTTGTCCGGCGTCGTCAGCTTGGCGCGCGCGTACATGAACCCGGGCTGGAGGACGTAAGAAAGGGCGTTGAGGCCGCCGGATACGTCCAGGTAATCGGTGAGGCCGTAGTTCAATTCCACGTGCGGCAAGATGGGCGGGATCTTCTGCGCCGCCGCGTTGTCCCACAGGAAGGAGCGGCCATAGATCGCCAGATGCAGGTTGCCCGCCCCCGCGGTCGAGGAGGACATGGATGTTTGCAGCCCGTCCTGGCGGGAACGCAAGGTTTGGCCGAAGGCGGCCTGGGCCAATCCCAATAGGGCGATGAGCAACGCGTTCTTCATTGCAACAAGTCCTCGATCTGCTTCAACTCGCCGCGGATCTGCTTACGCTTCTCCACGGCCTTATCCTGGTCGTCGTCCAGGACGCCCTGCATGTCGTCCTTGGACGGTGTCACCGCTTTGCGTTCCTCCAGGCTGATCTCGTCGAGCTTCAGCCCCGCGGGTCCGGCGGCCGAATCCTTCGCGGTCGCCCTCGGCCCGGGATTCTTGGCCGCGGCCAGGCGCAGCCGCTTGCGCTCCTCGTCGTTGAAGATGAGGGCGCGGATGGCCTCGGCGCGGGTTTCGTTGTATACCAGCGGGGATTGGAACCCGATGGCGATGCGCGGAGGCTTGCTCGCCGCCCGATCGTAGAAGGAGATCGGATGCAGCGGATCCAGGCTGGCTTCGGCGGTGAAGCTGATGCGATTGCCCAGCATGGTCCGGTATCCGACGCCCATTTCGTAGAACGGGGCCAGGAAGCTTTTGGACGGGTCGGGATTGAAACGGGTGGCCAGCGGGCGGTACAGCAAGGTCGAAACCCGCGCCCAATAGCCTTTCCGGTTGCCCTTGTACTCTGCGGCGAATGCGATGCGGTGCTGCGTATATGCATGCGCCAGCGTGTAGTCGTCCAAGTTGGAATAATTGAAGTAGCACTTCAGCGGGAGGGTCGGCATCACCTTGATCCAATCCAGATCCGCCATGACGGTGAAGAACAACAAAGGATCGAATCCCGGCGTGGTCTCCCCGCGGGAATAGATGTCCTCTTCCGTCGACAAGGTCGCGTTCAATGCCACACCGAACCCGAACACGCGCAGGTTGTCGTTGCCCGGCATGGTCAGTTGCAGGCGCGCCGTGGCGGCGCCCAGCTTTTCCCCGTCCCAGGGAACGCCGGACACCTCCAGGTGCAGGAAGTTCGCGAGCCCGATGATCCCGCCCACTTCGGGCACCATCACGAGTTCACGCTGCAGACGATTTCCCGACCCGTACAGCAGGCGGAAATCATCGCGGTAAACCGTGTCGACTTGCTTCGCGAGCACGTCGTTGGCGACCGGCCGGATGCGGAAGTACGAACTCAATCCGCCCGTAAGCCAGATGTCCCCGAGCCCGACGGTGTTGGACGCTTGCATCCCCGGCACCGATTCGGCGCGGGATCGCATTTGCGCGGCCATGCACGTCTGTGCGAGGAGTCCGGCCGATACGAGCAAGACGAGTGCTTTACTCATCGTTGACCGGCCTCAGGGTATCGGGCTTGAAGGTTTTGCCTTCGCGTTTGCGCCTTCGCTGGTGCTCGCGGAGTAGCTCGATCTCTTCTGGAGAGAACAAGCGCCAGCCGCTGGAGTTGGTGCGGAATCCCGCGAGCGCGGGATTCTCCTCCAGCCAACGCTTAAGGGTGGAGACGGAGACGCGTAGCGCCTTCGCCACCTGCCCGGTGGTGTGAAAGGGTTGTTGATTGGAACTGTTCAGGCTGTACATCTGAACCTCCGTTTTAGGGACGTGATCCAATCGTACCGGGCGGAAGCCGTAAGCCCGTATTTTTTCAAGGGGTTAAACCGCCCGCGAAACCCCTCGATGAACGGTTCGCGAAACCGTCACAAAAGCGGCAAAACATGCCGTAAGGAAAACCCTTAACAACCCCGCCGCAGAACCGTCCGCCGACCCGCATTCCAGGCTGAATGGAGTACTACCTGCGCAGGCTTCCCTAGGGGATCCGTCGCGCCCATGGAAGGACCCCAAATCCCTCCACTTCCCTGGAAAAGTCAGGTAGGGCTTTCCCGAGCAAAGAGGGGTTGCGCCGCATGGGTCGAGTGGAGGATGATTGAACGGCCCATACGGGCCTAAAAACCCAAGCGAGGTTGGCCGATGCCTTTCCTGAAAACCTGTTCTCCCCTCTTGGTCGCCGCAGCCGTCCTCTCCTTTTCGCCGACCACGCGCGCCCAGGACAACGCCCTCGGCAAGGTTTCGCACAACTTGTACGAGATCAGCAAGCCGCATTTGAAGGATCCGCTGCAATGGCCCAGCATCTGGAGCTTAGATCCCCAGGTCGGCCTGCCGGTCGGAATGCAACCGATACGAAAAGCACAAACGCAGGAATCGGGATCGGGCGAAATGGAGACGGCGAAATCGGCCAAGCCGAGGAATGATTGGCGGGCGAGCGAGGAGAGGCGTACCCGCGGCTACCTGAAGAAGGTCGGGCCGCTGATGCCGGATGAAAAAGAAGATCTCGCCCCCCTGGACGCCCCCAAGCCCGTCCAGGCAGGCCCCATGAAGCATTACCTCTCGCAATCCATCGCGCTGATCGCCCCTATCCTGGCCGAGCCCTCGCGGGGAGCCTTCTTCCCGGGCGAATGCAGGCTCACGTACAGCTCTTCCAACGAATCGGAGATCCTGCAAATGTTCGATGAGGTGGTCCTCGAGGCGGGCCAGGACGCGGGAGTGAAAGCGGGCGATCTGTATCGGACTTACGAGGTCGGCGAAGCCTACCGCACCTACGGATCCGGCCGGGGACTGGGCCGGTTGATCGAAACCAACGGCATCGTCGAGGTGATGCGGGTCGGGCGCAAAAGCGCGACCGCCAGGCTGGTCAAATGCTACGGAACCGTCTCGCGCAGCACCCGCGCCTGTCCCCTGTCATCCCCTCCGGAAGTGGCCGCCACGTCCTACCAGGTCGCCACCGACGGGAAGCTGGCTTCGCAAGTGGTTTGGGTGGCCGCCGATCAGCAATTTCCGCAACCTTATGGTTACGCCATCGTAGACCGCGGCGCGGGTAAAGGATATCGGCCGGGCGACATGGTCCTATTCCTCAACCGCTCCGGCGGGAAAATCACCGACAAGGTGCTCGGGGACGGGATCGTGGTCCATGCGGGGGACAAATCCTCCACCATCCTGATCCGGGACCTGCTGCCGGGCATCATCAACCGCGGCGATTACGCCGTGATCGTGCAAAGCGCCGTCCTTTAATCGTCCCCCGTATAGGCCGAAGCATCGGCATTTTATAGTTTTCCATGGGAATCCCGTCCCGGATCAAGATGTGCTTCACGGGGCGCATGACCGGCGCGGTTCTCGCCTATGACGACCTTCCTCCTCAACTTCATGTACGCGGTGGCCATCGACAGGCAAACGCAAGAGCCCAGGCGCGTGGTGTTTTTCCTGTTGTACTACGTGATCGGATTCTTCGTTACGTTTATCGTACTGACCATGGTGCTACTGTGCCTGGAGGTCTACGATTTCCCCTTCGCCCGGAATTTCATCTACCGGGAACTGGGGGAGCACGTGCTTTTGGGGTTGGAGCTTCCGCACGGTCAAGGACGAGCGCATCCTGATCGAGAAGTCGCTGGAAAACCGCAATGAGGAATTCGCCGACGCAGTGCAAGGCGTGCTCGACAAGACCAAGGCCGAACGCTTAGCGCGCCTGCAGGAGCAATTGCAACGCTCCAGCTCATCGTCCACGCCGGACAATTACCTGTTCCTGGGAACCGACCTGCTCGAGAATCCCCTGGTGCAATCGTTGGCCATCTTCCGCGGCGACGATATGGTTTTCCCGCGCCGCTTGGCCTATGGCGATAGCCTGCCTCCCGCGCCCGCCCAGGCGCAGCAAATCGCCGGACCCGCGGTGGAAGCCGCCCCGGTGGCCATGATCCCGGCGCCGGCCCCGGTCCCGGCCCAAGCCAGCTTCGAAGATCTGGATCTGCCGCCGCGCGCGCAGGAAGCCGTCGAAACCATCCAGGCGGAATACCGGGCGGGCCGCTACCTGCATGCCGTGCGCATGATCCGCGCCTTCTCGCACGCGTCCGATACCCTCTTTTCGACCCGCGCGGGCTCCTTATACCGCTACGGACTATGGCTGGTGGAAATCAAATGCCTGATCGCCCTCAACCTCACCGAAGAGGCGGTCACGCGCGGGCGCGAACTGATCCAAGCCTTGCTGCGCGGCAACGGATTCTCCAGCTACCACCAGGTCAAGTTCTACCTCGGCGAAACCGTCAACTTGCTCACCTCGGTGGAAACCCTGCCTAGGGAAATCCGCGATTACTTCTGGTCCGTGCACCAGAAGGCGGAGATCTATCTCGTGAACGCGGAGTTCATCGGGCAGGAGTGGAAGGTCCCGCCGGAGCAGCTCATGCGGGCGCAAGCCCTGGATTCCCAGAACCCCATCCAGATCGAATACCTGGAAGGCATACCCTACCTGATCATCGGGTACCCCTGGCTGGATCGGGAGACGCGGGTGATCGCGCGCTTGAACGAATCGGTGTTCAACGAAGCGGTGCAAACCGAAATCCTGCAATCCAAGAAGAGCGCGTGGAAGGCCATGGCCTTCGCCCTCGTCTCAGCCCGGGATCAAGTGGTGTTGACCACGGATTCCCTCAGCGATCGCAAGGTGGCCATGGAACGCAACCTGGCCGGGGAATTCCCGGCCTGGAAGCTCGTCATCTTCAAGATGAAGGACAGCGAGGTGATCGCCCTGGGCCGGCGCAAGCTTACCCTGCTCTATTCCCTGGTGGCCTTCTCGCTGGCCATCCTGCTCATCGGCAGCTTCTCGGTGCTGCAAGGTTTGCGGAACGAACGCCGCCTGGTGCGCATGAAGTCCAACTTCCTCTCGGCGGTCTCCCATGAGCTCAAGACCCCCCTGACGGCCATCCGCATGTTCGCGGAAATCCTGGAGAGCGGGCGGCAGACCCAGGAGGACAAGCGGAAACGTTACGCGTCCCTCATCGGCGAGGAGGCGATGCGCCTGCACGGGATGATCGAGGGCATACTCGATTTCACCCGCCTGGAGGAAAACCGGTCCAAGCTCGATTTCACCGACATGGATCTGGCCAAGGCGGTGCAAGAGGTAGCGGGCCTGATGGCGGCCGCTTTCGATAAGGCGGGCATCCGCCTGATCCTGAATCTGGATCCGGGCAGCGTCATTCGCGGGGACTTCGACTCCATCCGTTCGGTGGTGCAGAACCTGCTGGAGAATTCGCTCAAGTACGGCAAGCCGGGAACCTCGGTGGAAGTGCGTCTCGAGAGCGGCCCGGACCGGGCCTTACTGCGCGTGAAGGATCAGGGGATCGGGATCTCCGGGGCGGATTTGAAGCATATTTTCGACAAGTTCTACCGCGCCGGGGACGAGATGACCCGCAAGACCAAAGGCAGCGGCCTGGGGCTCGCCATCGTGAAGCAGATCCTGGACTCCCATGGCGCGCAGATCAAGGCCAATAGCAAGTTGGGGGAAGGGACCGAAATGATCATTACGTTCTTCAAAGGCAAGGCGGCCCGGCGCGCGGATCGGGCCAAACCGGGAATCGAAGGGGATACCGATGCATAAGATCCTGATCGTGGAGGACGAAGAGGCCATCCGCCTGGGGCTCGCCGACTTGCTCGAGATCGAAGGGTTCTCCGTCGACGTCGCGTTGGACGGCGAAGAAGCCATGGAGAAGGTGAAGAGTTTCCAGCCTCACCTGGTCATCCTGGATCTGATGCTGCCGAAGGCCAACGGGTACGACGTCACCCGTTTCATCCGCAAGTCGCACCCCCAGACCTTCATCCTCATGCTTACCGCCAAGAACGAGGAGATCAACAAGATCCAGGGCCTGGAGATCGGCGCGGACGATTACGTGACCAAGCCCTTCTCGGTGTTCGAGCTGATGGCCCGGGTCAAAAGCATGTTGCGGCGCGTGAACCAGGATTCCGCCGCCGGCCCTTCGCCTTCCCCCGACGTGCTGGAATTCGCCGACGTGCATGTGGATTTCCGCAAGTACGAAGCCTCCCGCGGGGGCAAGCCTATGGAACTGTCGGCCAAGGAATTCCAGATCCTGAAATATTTTTCCGCGCGCAAAGGGGAGGTGGTTACCCGCGAGGATTTGCTGCAAGCCATCTGGGGCTATTCACCCGACAACATGCCCACCACGCGCACCGTGGACAACCAGATCGTGAAATTGCGCCAGAAGATCGAAACCGACACGGAGAATCCGGTCCACATCAAGAGCGTGCGCGGCGTGGGCTATAAATTCGATCCCCAGGCATGAAACGATTCCCTTTCCCGGCCCTGGTTCTGGCGGTTGCGCTTTGCTTTCCGGCCGCTCCGCTACGCGCCCAGGACCGCGATCTGGGCTTTAACTCCGAGCAATTGGAGATCGAAGCCGCCCGGCACCTCTTCCGCATGGAAGGCAATCCGGAAGCGGCGAGCAAGCGTTTGCAGGCCCTGTTGGCGGGATCGCGAAACGAGGAAATCCTGACCCAGGCGCGCTTCCTGCTCGGACGTATCCTGGATCGCTCCGGAGCGGCCGCACCCGCCGCGGAGTATTATCGTTCGGCCCTCAACGGACGCGGGCTGCAAGCCCCGGAAAAGCTCTGGCTGTTCAAACGGCTATTGGCCATGGATCCGTCGTCGGTCCGTCCCGCGGTCTCGGACGCATCCGCGGGATCGGGACCTTCGCATATTTTCCCGGCGCTGCGCGGCAAGCGCACGGTCTATGCCCTGGAGTTCCGTGGCCCTCCCGACGGCCAATGGGAGCGCTCCAAGGAACTCGGCTGGCAGGACGAAAACGCCGACTACCACCCCTTCGATCTCCGCCTCACGGGGCGGGAAGAAGTGTTGGACGCCGATCCCGAACGGGTGCTGGTGCTGAACCAGGAATCCCGGCGCGTGGCCCTCCTGCCCCTGGGGGATGACGCCTCGGATAAGCCCAGGGCCGAGGTCGCGGCGGGCCCGCGTATCGATGCGGGCGCCTTGCTCGCGGGCGAAAGCGACGCCTTCCTCCTGGTCGGTTCCGGTTCGCTGCGCGTATTCCGCGCCGGCAAGCTGGCCTGGGAGACCCCGTTGGAACAGGAAGGCTGCGTGTGGACCGCCGCCCCCGATCGCACGCCGCGCGGCATCCTGCAATGCGCGGACAACCAAATCTACCTGGCCGACTTCCGCAAGAAATCCCTAAAGCCTTTGCCCGGCATCTCGGACAAAGCCTTACAGGTGGCTTGGCAGGGCGAGTACCTGGCCGTGCGTTACATCGATCGCTTCGAGGTCCGCAAGGCCCCGGGCTTCGAAACGGTCAAGTGGGCCATGCCCGGCCTGCTACAAGAAAAATTGGTCCTGGGCGGGGACCGGGCCTACCTGGTCACCGCCAAAGGGCAGATCAAGGCCTATGATCTCCCCACCGGCCATCTGGATTGGCAGCGGGAAGCCCAAGCCAGCCAACTCGCCGTTTTCGGCGACGCCTTGTTCGCGACCACCTTCGCCCAGTCCGTAGCGGCCTTCGACTCGCGCGGCGAGCCGCAATGGAGCTACGAGTTCGGCTGGGATCATGAGCCCGCCTTGCTTCCCAACGAAGAATGGCTCGCCCTGCATTTCCCCGACGGAAGGCGCATCAAGCTCAATCGCGGGCTCTTGCGCGTAACCGGCAATTCCGACGGCTTCAAATTCATGGACTTCCGGGCCCGCGAGGCGGAGAAGGATTGGAAGGGGGCCCTCGGCGCCCTGAGCCAAGTCCTGACCCTCGAGCCCGGCAACGGCGAAGCCTGGCGCCTGCGCGCCGATGCGTTGCGGCTGACCGGAGCGCCCCGTAGCCAACAAACCCAGGCCTGGATCGAAGCCGCCCGCTCGCAGGCCACCCCCAGCTGGTCCAACGGTCCCGTGCTCAAAGCGCTCTCCGGGAATTTGGGGGCCAACTGGGTGTGGAAACGCCAATACGGCCCCAAGTTCTATCCCAATCTGGTCCCCCACAAAGACCTGTCCTTCTACCTGGAGAACGACAACCAAACCTTGGTCCTGCTCAACCACGAATCGGGGGAATTGTTCAACTCCTTCCGCTTCTCGGAAGAGCTGGATATGAAGGTCGCGCTTTGGAAGAACGACACCCTCTGCGTCAGCAGCCCTTCGCGCATCTATCTCTTATCCCCGTCCTCGGGATCGGGGGGCCTCGGGCAAATCCCCCTCAAGAATCCGGTCTGCCAGGCGCAAGCGCTCGGCGGCGGAATCGTATATAGCGATTGGTACGGCGGCCTTTCCTTCATGGGCCTGCCCGATCGCACCCTTCGTTGGGAAAGGCAACTGGGCCAAAGCGGCCTTTACCTGGGCAAGTCACGCACCGCCGACTACCTCGATGTCATCGACCTGGAAGGCCACTACTTCGCGGTCCAACCCGCCTCGGGAAAGGTCCTATGGCAGGCCCGCCTGCCCGCCGGGACCATCACCGAAACCTTCTCCAACAAGGACTTCATCTACGCCGGGTACAGCCAGGGGACCTTGGTGGCGGTCGATCGGAACAAGCAGGCGGTCGCCTGGTCCGTCGATTTCGGGGAACAGATTTTCAGCCTCTCCGGCAATCGCGACAATACCCTGGTGGTCACCACCGCTTCCAAGAAGCTGGCCTGCGTGCAAGCGCAGACGGGCGCCATCCTCTCCGAAGTCCGCATCCAGTCCTATCTGTTCAACCGGCCCACCGTCTTCGATCATGGCTATTGGATCGGGACCACCGAACCGGCCTTAGAAAAGCGGAACTTCAACCATGAATTGATCCTGAAATACAAGCTACCGGATCTTCCCGGCAGCCCCATCCTGTTCGGCAACTCGGTGTTCATCGGGACCTTGGACAATTTCATCCTGGGCTTCCCGAATTAAGAGACCCCTTAAAGCCGCCCATCCGCACAATTTCCGCAATACCGCCCTACGAATTTTTATCTATTGGGCATGGTCAAATCCCGCTACTTGGTTCCCAATCTGTTCACCGGGCTCAACTTCATGCTCGGGATCTTCTCGATCATGGTCATGCACGAAACCTTCACCAGCCCCGATCCGGGACGCCCCATCCTCGGCTTCGGGAAGGCTCCGCTTATCCTGGCATCCTGGATGATCATCTGGTGCGTGCTTTTCGACAAGCTGGACGGTTTCGCCGCCCGCATCCTCAAGGCGTCCTCCGACTTCGGGGCCCAATTCGATTCCCTCGCCGACATGGCCGCCTTCGGCATCGCACCCGGATTCCTGGTGTATTTCTACCTGCAAACCCTGGACTACGAATGGTTCGCCAGCCACCGCCCCCTCATGCTGGTTTCGGTCTCCGTGTATATGCTCTGCGCCTCCATGCGGTTGGCGCGCTACAACGCCATCGATTCCGAGGAGTTGGTCAACTATTTCCACGGTCTGCCTTCCACCTTCGCGGGCGGATTCATCTCCATGAGCGTGATCCTCTACGCCAAGCACGGACTGGCGGGCCGCATGCCGGGCAGCCTGCTCATCCTCCCCCTGCTCCTCATCTTCGCCGGCATCCTCATGGTCAGCCCGCTTTACCTGCCCAAGCTCGTATCGCGTAAGAACAAGCTTTTCAATCTCGTCCAAATCGTCCTCATCCTGGTCGGATACATTTGCGGATTCGGCATGATCATTCCCGAGTTCCTGTACGGAATGCTCCTCCTCTATGGCGTGTTCGGATTCGGCATCGGCTTCCTGCAAAAAGGCATGATCCAGGGCGCCGCATCCACTCCCAACACCGACTAAGGAGTACAGTCCGCCAATTCCCCCGGCGGACCCGCTTCCGGGCGCGCCAGGCACCAGGCTTCCGGCTTGGCCCTTTGGCTTACCGCCATCGCCGAGAGCCTCGTTATCCATCCGTCCTTCATGGGAAGCGCGCTGGCGGAATCCGCAGCGACGGAAGAATAGCGTAAGCTGTCCAGCATCAGGGAATCCCCCGCGCACAGAAGCAGCAGGGACGATGCCGTGTTCACCAGGGAGAAATCCGTATAGGCGTAATCGGCCCGCGCGGCCGGCCGGCCGAATACCAACGAGCCTCCGGGAGACAAATACGTCTCCGCCGGAAACGCGTAGGACCGCGTGGCTCCCGCGCCCCGGTCCCGGCCCAAGCGGCACCCGGAAAGCGATAAGGTATCCGCGCTGCGATTGAAGATCGAAAACCATTCGCCTAGCGAACCCGAATCCTTCTCCGCAGGCGCGGCATAGAATCCCGAAACCACGATTTCCCCGGCATGGAGCGGCGCGCGACGGGTAGCGGGGAAACCGGTCCGTACCAATGCCTGCTTCGGTGCCGCCAGCCCTAATGACAAACCCGCGGAAGCTTCGGTAGGCAGCAGGGTGAGATCCCAATTGGCCTCTTCCCCCAAGGGCAAAAGCACATCCGCCCTTTCGGCCCCGTACAACCGGCGGCCGGCGCTATCGGTCAGGGTCATCGAGACCATGTAGCGGACGTCCCCCGGCACCTCGTCCACGCGGAAAGAACCGAATTCGTCCTGCACCTCCAGGTCCGCCGAATACTCCCCCGCCGTTCCCTTCAGGGTCAATCGGCCCCCGCGTATCGGCGTCGGCAGCCCGACGGGCAGGTGGAAGCGCGAAACCACGCGGGAGAATTGCGGATCGCAGCGCAACGAGGCTTCCAGGCGCGCCTCGCGCCGGAACGGGAATTGGCCTTTGCCGATGTAAAGAACCTTCCCTTGGCGGAACAGCCAGGCGCTCACCAAACGATCGTCGCCGGCGGGCAATCCTTCCAAATCCACCGTCAGGGAATCGCCGCCGCGCGCGAATTCGATGGGCGCCATGTCCTCGCCCGTAATCCGGATCCGCAACGAATCGATTTCCGGAACCGGCTCCGCTTGCGACTTCAACAACGCGGCCGGGGCCAAGGACAACCGCAATCCGGCTCCCGCCCCGATTGAGGCCGCGCCTTTTCCTCCATCCTGGATGCATCCCCAAAAGCCGGCGCAAGCCAGCGCCATCGCCACCCGGAATCCGTTCCCGCAAGCCATCCCGATCACGCTCATCTTCAGCTCCTTTCCGGCGACGCGACCCGCGCCGCCGCGAAGGGAAGCATAAGAGTGCCGGGCGGCCGCATCGGTGCGCGCGGCCACGGCAGGGCCGCGAGGGCGAACTCGATTCGTTGGCCCCGGGGACGGTAATTATATTCTTCCCATGCGGGTCACCTTCCTCGGCACGGGCACTTCCCATGGCATTCCCGTGATCGGCTGCGCCTGCCAGGTCTGCACCTCCCCCAATCCCAAGAACCGCCGTAACCGCATCGGCGTCTGGCTGCACGAAGGCCCCCCCCATGTCGGCCGGGACCTTTCCGAAAGGGCCCGCGGGACGGCTCCCGAAGACGCCCCTTCCCCGCCGCCAGAAATCCCGCGCGGACTTTCCGCCGTGATCGACGTATCGAGCGAATTCAGGACCGCGGCCCTGGCCAACGGCCTCAAGCATCTCGACTTCGTCCTGCTAACGCACGCGCATAGCGACCACGCCTCGGGCATGGACGACCTGCGCATCTTTTCCCAGGCTAGCGGCAAAGCCATGCCCATCTATGCCGACATGCGCACCTTGGATGAAGTCCGCCAGCGGTTCTCCTATGCCTTCGATAATCGCAAGGCCTACGGCGGCGGCGTGCCGCAATACGAATTGCGCCCGGCCGGCCTACCCTTCCGCCAAGGTAACTGGACGATTACCCCCCTTCCGGTCATGCACGGGCCAGAGCCCATCCTCGGCTTCCGGGTCGGCAATTTCGCGTTCATCACCGACGTAACGGTCATCCCCGAAGCCACCCTGGAACTGCTCCAGGGACTGGACGTGCTGGCCTTGGACTGCCTGCGCCCGCGCCCGCATACCACCCACCTTTCTTACGATCAGGCCGTGGCCTATGCCCGGCGCATCGGCGCCCGGCGCACTTTCATGATCCACATGACCCACGATTTCGATCATGAGGAGCTGGAGCGGATGCTGCCCGCGGGGATGCGGGCGGCCTTCGACGGGTTGACCGTGGAGATCGCGGAATAGTTTTCTGGGCGCGTCGGGCCGTCGCTTGAGGTCCTTCCGCGCTTTGGATTCGGGCGTCCGCATGGGGTTGCGGTCCGCGGTCGGGGTTTGGCCTGGAGCGCGCGGCTGCATGTCCCGGGCAGGGCCGGGGGTCCGTTCCGCCTCGGATGCTCACTCATCGCAGAGGCGGTCTGTTCACGGGCTGGAGAAGGGACGCCCGCTGAACCAAGGTGTATGTCTCTCGCCGGCTGCAGCGGGCTGGCCGTCCCCTGGATCTGAACCCTTCTCCAGCCCGTGTGCGCTCGCAACTCGGCGGACCGGACCCCCAGACCCGCCCTACCCCGCGGAACGCGCGATCCAGGCCCAACCCCGTCCGCGCTTCGCGGGCCATGGGAGGCCACGGGCACGTGGAGGACTCCGCGCGGACTGGACGCGGCCTAATTGCCCGCGCGCTCTGTGGGTTTATCCCTGGGGGGCGAGGTGCTTTTCGATCAGGTTAGGAGCTTGCGCTTGAATTCGTGGAAGGATTGGTTTTTCTTGTCGCGTTCGGAGAGGATGGGGACGATGCCTTGGAGGGGCCAGGCGACGGCGAGGTCGGGGTCGTTCCAGGCGATGCCGGCTTCGGTGGATGGGTTGTAGAGGTTGGAGCATTTGTATTGCACTTCGGCGGTCTCGGAGAGCACCAGGAAACCATGGGCGAAGCCGACGGGGATGAATACCTGCATCATTCCGGCATCGTCCAATTCGGCGCCGTAGTGCTGGCCGAAGGTCGGCGAGGATGGGCGGATGTCCACGGCGACGTCCCAGATTTTTCCGCGGGTGCAGCGGATGAGCTTGGCCTGCCCGGGATGGGTTTGGAAGTGCAGGCCGCGCAAGGTGCCGCGCATCGAAGCGCTGTGGTTATCCTGCACGAAGGCATCCCGGATGCCCGCCGCTTCGAAGGCGGAGCGGTTATAGCTTTCCTGGAACCAGCCGCGGTCGTCCCGGAAGACTTTCGGGGAGAGCAAAAGCAATCCTTCCAATGGCGTCTTTATCGCATCCATGGCGCGCAAAAGTAGCTAATCGGGCCCGGTCGGGGCCGGGCCAGGTTTGAAAAACGCACCTGGATTTGCCATTTTACCGGAAGCATGGCGGCACGCGTTTCGATCTGGGCCAAAGCGGCCCTCGCCATTGGCACTCCGCTCTTCGTCTATTCCCTGTGCGAAATGGCCCTATGGGCCGCCGGCGTCAAGCCCTTAAGTCTTACCGAAGATCCCTTCGTGGGATTCGCGGCCTCCCAGCCTTTGTTCATCCGCGGCAGCGGCGATAGCTCGGGCCTCATGGTCACCAACCCGGTGAAGTTTACGCATTTCAATCCCCAATCGTTCCCCATCAAGAAGGCCCCGGGAACCTTCCGCATTTTCACCGTGGGGGGATCCACCTGCTACGGTCATCCCTGGCGCGATCCGGTTTCGTTCAGCGGATGGTTGCGCGATCTGCTGCCTAAAGCCGACTCCAGCCGCAAATGGGAAGTCATCAATTGCGGCGGCATCAGCTATGCGAGCTACCGCGAAGCCATGCTCATCGCCGAGGCGATCCAGTACCAGCCCGATCTCTTCCTCGTCTACAGCGGG
Source organism: Fibrobacterota bacterium (assembly GCA_019509785.1). NCBI lineage: Bacteria > Pseudomonadati > Fibrobacterota > Fibrobacterota bacterium. The sequence goes on from JAEKLQ010000073.1 coordinate 18,661, forward strand.
CATAACGAATTCCTGGAAGAGCGCACTTACCGCGGCACCACGGGCATGCCCAAGTTCATCCGCGAGCTGAGCGGCCTTCTCGAACATACGCGAACCTATTCCGCCCTGCGGCGCTTGACCCGTCCGCGACCCGCGCCTGCCGCCGCCGAAGCCAAAGTTGCGGAACGCGGCGCCCGGGGAAGTTCGTACCAGATGGCCGGCGAAGTGGACGACATCCTCGCCAATACCGTCGGCCCGACTTCCTATACCCGTAACGATACGTTGCGCCAGGACATCTTCGCGCATTTCCGCGCCTCCCTGGGGCGCATGGCCGACATGGCCCATTCCGTCGGCGCCGAGGTGATCTTCCTGACTACCCCGGGCAATGAAAAAGACTGTTCGCCTTTCAAGAGCGAACCCAAGCCGGGCCTTTCCCCGGACGATGCCGGCCGCATCGCCGACTTGCGCCGTCGCGCCCAAGGCGCCGCCCCCGCAGCCGCCGCCCAGCTGTTGGATTCCGCCGCCGCTTTGGACGATCGCGATGCCGCCTTGCTCTTCGAAGCCGGCAAGGCCGCCTATGCCGCGGCCAAGTTCGCGGACGCCAAGCGCCTCCTGCGGAAATCCCTCGACGAAGACGTCTGTCCCTTGCGCGCGCCCACGCCCCTGCGCGACATCGTCCTGAAGACGGCCAGCGAGCACAAGGCCCAAGCCCTCGATTTCTCCGCCTTGCTGGAAAAGAAAACCCGCGCCGATTCCGGCAACGATGTCTTGGGGGAGCCCGATTTCGTCGATCACGTGCATTTGTCCATCGACGATTACCGTTACATGGCCCTGGCCATTCTCGGTAAAATGGCCGCCCTAGGAATGGTCAAGGCGGCTCCCGGATGGGACGAAACCGCTTTCAAGGGAAACCGGATCGTGGACTCCGTAGCGGCCCGCGTCATGTCGCATATGGGACCGCGCGAGCTGGGCGAAGGGTTGCATAATCTGGCCAAGGTGGTGAATTGGGCCGGCAAGCACGACGATGCGGCCCGCATCGCGGAGCGCGCCCTGGCGGTGGACACAGAAAGTTTGGAGGCCATCTGGAGCTCCCTTTTCGTGGGAGCCGCCCGCGAGCGCGCGGGACGCGAGGCCGAAGCCATTCCCCATTACCGCCGGGCCGTGCGTTTGGATACGACCAATCCGATGTCGCATCATTACCTCGCCGACGCGTTGGGCCGGTTGGGCGATCGCAGCGGCGCCGCCTCCGAATACGCGAAAGTCGTCGAGCTTGATCCCGGCGATGCCGACGCCCAGGGCAAATTGGGGATCTTGCTCGCGACGGGCGGCCGACCGGTGGACGCCGTTCCCCATTTGCGCGCGGCCCTGAACCAATGGCCGGACCGCGCCGACCTCAAGACCACTTTGGGCGATGCCCTGCTGAAGTCGGGGGACGCCGGCGAAGCCGAATCGGATTTCCGGGCCGCCTTGGCCCGCAATCCCCGGGACGCCCGCGCCCTGGCGGGCCTGGCTCATATCGCCGAAGCCAAGGGCGATATGGCGGGGGCCATCAATCTCTACGCCCAGGCCTTGGCCATCGATCCTGATCTCACCGAAGCCAGAGCCGCCTTGAGCCATGCCTTAGGCGGGATGCCTCTCAAGCAGTAAGAAGGACCGCAAGGCAGTCCTGCCTATGCAATCACGGGGGCGAAATCGATCCCGCGCTATTCCTTGCCTTACTTACCTAGCATTTTCGCGAACTCCAGATTGAGCATGGCCCCCGCCTTTTTGGCTCCGGCGCCGCTTAAGTGCATGTCGTCGTAGGCATCGGCGTCGGTAAAACCATGATCGCCGTTTTGGTTGAGATCGATCAGATGGAAGCCGGGATACTTCGCCTGGAGGGCGGAAAGCTGGTCCAGGATGCGGCGGGCCGTATCCCAGCTTGGGCCCCATACGCTGAAGCTGTGCATCCCCTTATAAGCCGGACTTTGCGGGAAAACCACGAATGCCACCTGCACGTTACCTTGCGACAACTCCGCCACGAGACGCTCCAGGACGGGGAAATTGCCCTGGTACTCGGCGTTGGAAACGTCCCAGTCCGGCCCGGCCCATTCCGATAGATTGCTGCCCCAGCCGTTGGTGGGAAATGAGTATAAGCCCAAGGAATCGATGCCTATGCTCGGGTAAGGCGCGCTCACCGCGAGTTCCCGGAATCCGGAAGGTAATCCCAATGGCCAGAAATCATGGTTCTCGTCGTAAACCAGTCCCTTGCTGCCCTCTACCGCGTTGGTCCAACTGAAGTCGTTATCGTGAAGGTTCAACCAACCGAGCGGAACGCTAATGGCGACCAACCGCAGCTTCGGGCAACGCGTCATCACGTAATGCCGCAAGACGAAATCCACGCCCTTTAGATCGCCGGCGCCGTAAGCCAGGTTGAAACCCTTTACGCATGTCACTTGGGAGGGATCCAATCCGTCCGTCATTTGCGAGCTACCGACGAACGCAGCCTCAAGTCGATCGTTGTTTTCCCAGAAGAGATGCATCTTGAACGCGAAAACCTCCCGCGTAGCGGTGGTCAAGGGATCGTCATACCAACCCAGGCTATCCGCGGACAACCCTCCCTGGGGAATGCCGCGCGAAGATCCGAGCCAAAAGGCGGGTTGCATGATCTGGGTTCCCGTGACGATCCGGAGCATGGTCGAATCCTTAAGGTCGAGCAGATAAAGGTGCCGGCGCGCTTGGCTGGCGTCCGTCGCCCCGGTCACCGCGATGTCCGGATCATTGGTCCATTCCAGGTCCTCGAAACCCGATTCATCCGGCGGCGACTTATACCATCGCATCACGTCCCCGTCTGGCCCCGCCATGAAGGCCACCTGATGGATGTCGTAGGAACCGCGGGTCAGGGCGCTGACGCCGGGGTATCCGAAGTCCAGAAACAGGGTGCGCCCGGTGGAATCCGGGGAGATGGAAACGTTGCAAACCTGCGATGTATCGCCCGGCGCTTTGCCGTTCTTCGGCGCGGTGAAAAGGACCTTCGCTTGGCCGGAGGCGAGGTTTTCCAGCTTCAGTAGCCGGTATCCCGTGGCAAGGTAGCGGCCATCCGCGGAATACCCGTCATGGAAGCCCCCCTGCGCCGCCAGGGGACGGGGGTCCCCTTGCGGAGCGCCGCCGGAAACCTTTTGCAGAAACGTTTTGCCGTCTGCCCACCGCGAGCTGGCGTCATCGATGGCCGAGTTGGTATAGATCAGGAAGGTATCACGTGTGACAGGATCCACCCACCAGCGCGGGATGAATCCCGGCCCGATTTTCCGGCAAGGCGACGAGGTCCCATCCAAGGCCCGTACGTACAGGTCGGAGCCGGTATCGACGCCTTCGAGCCGCGTTCCGAACGCGACCCAATTGCCATCCGGTGAAATCGTGGGATGGAACACGTCGTCGCGGTCGGTAAACTCGATCAGCTTGGCCGGGGTCTTGGAATAGTCGACGTATGCCAAGTGCCGAAGGGTGGGCGAGGCGTTCACGAAGACCAGCTTCGCCGCCCGGCCGCCAACGAGGTCTTGCGGCCTTTCTTGGTTCAGTATCACCTTGCCCGTAGCGATGGGTTGGCCATCGGCAGTAGAGAAAAAGGGCTTCGCGATCGCGCCCAGGGCGCAGCGGAAGCCCACGTATTCGGTGGCCGCCGATGGTATGGTGGCGTAAGTCGCGGAGCGGTTGGCCGGGCGCAGTTCGCGTAGGCCGTATTTAAAAGCCCCGCCTTTAACGGGAATTTCGCCCTGGGGCCCGGGATCCCGCCCACCGGCGAAATCCGAGACTGCTCCCGAGGGATACTGCCCCTTCCAGTCGCCGATCCACTCCATGACGTTTCCGGCCATGTCGTGCAACCCGAAGGCGTTGGCCGCCAAGGTCCCGACCGGATGCGTCGCCCCGGCCGAGTTCGCCGTGGACCAAGCGAAAGCGGAGGCCAAAGCCGAATCCTTCATTTCGCCCCAAGCGAACGTCCCTGACGAACCGGCCCGGGCCGCGTACTCCCATTCGGATTCGGTAGGCAGGCGAAAGCCTTGCCGTTCCAAATGCGGTTCCAAACCGGGCAGGTCATATGCCGAACCGGAGGGCGACCTTTTCACGAGGGCATACTCGTATACGGTATCGAGCCCGGCGGCTTTGCTTCTGGCGTTCGCGAATAGGGCCGCATCGAACCAGGTCACGCCATACACCGGATAGTCGCGTCCGGACCCGAAAGCGGCCGTTGCCGGAGCGGATCCCATCAGATCGGCGTAGGCGCCTTGGCTCACCTCGACGGTATCCAGGTAATAATCGTAGGTAAATGCACTCTTGAACGCCGGCAGCTCATCGGCCTCCGCCGACTGCGCGTCCCCGCCTTGCATAAAGGTACGGCCCGCCGAGCGGATCAAGGCCATTCCCGGAATCCTTTGCGGTTCTGGATGGGTAGTTTCACTCTGGTCCCAAATGCAACCGACGATTGCCAGGGCGATGATGCAAAACCAGGGGGAAAGCCACCGGATTTCGATGCGCATTGGCTTAAAGCACGATCGAGAACGGCTTGGGTGTCACCGCTCTCTGGTTAGGGTCCGAATCGTTCTGGTAATTCTGGACCTTGACCAATACATGGGTCCTGGCCGCGAGATTGAAATCGATACCCTTCGCCGACAGCGTGACGGGAATTTTCCAGGCCAAATCGCCCCATTGGGCATCCTCGGTACCGACGGATCCGCTCTTGAGGCTTATCCATGTGGCTCCCGAGTCAGGCGAAAGAAAGATGGTCACCGAACTGATCTCGTCCACGCCCTTGCCTTGGGCCTTCCATCGCACATGCAAGCTATCCCCCGTATGATAGGTTTCGCCTCCTAATGGCTCCAGCAACAGCAATTGCGCATCGGGATCCTTAGCCGGACCCGTACTACTCCCGCCGCAGGCGATCAGAAGCGGACCGGCGATGAGCAAGAGAAGACCAAGCCGGCAACGGCCGAAGTCTTTCAAACGGGACAAACAAGGCATATATACTCCAAGAAAGGCGGGTATTCCCACTAATGGCAAAACCCATGCCGGGCGGGGGCGCACGCTCGGCCGCCTTTACTCTGCCACGTTACATGGCTGGTAACCTTTTACCGCATCCTAGTGTCTAAGGCGCCGGGGAAGATTCCCAAAGGACAATAAGGAGACGGGGACATGACCATAGGATCGAAGTCGCCAAACACTGAGTTCGCCATCGACATCATGGGCAGATATGTTTGCAACTCGTTTGACGAAGCCATGGCCAACTCGAATCCCGAGTTTCGCGCGTCCGCGAAGGATGTGAACGGTAATCCTCTTCCGGCACGCGGTGATATGCGTCCATTCGACTTCATCATCATCGGCGGCGGAACGTTCGGGGGAGCTGTCGCTGAGCACCTCCTTTTCCGCAGCGCCGCGCGCGCGGAGCGTATCCTTGTTCTTGAAGCCGGGCCATTCGCTCTGCCAGAGCATATCCAGAATGTCCCCTCTATCTCTGGGGTGGGCGATGTATGGGGTTTCCCATGGAACGGCAACATTCCCTTTAACGGCCTCGCATTTTGCGTGGGAGGACGCTCCGTTTTTTGGGGAGGATGGTCTCCGCGCCTACTGGATTCGGAGACTTCACCTTGGCCGAAAGCCGTGCTCGATGATTTGAATGCGACGACCCTGAAAAACGGCGACGAAGGCTACTTCCGCCAATCAGGCCGGCAGATTGGCGTCACCGAAACGAATGACTTCATCTTCGGGGAGTTGCATTTCGCCTTGCGGGATGCGCTGTTCGGGGCATTGGAGGGGAACAAGGTCAGCGAGGCCATGGGCCTTTCCTCACTGCCGGATTCCCCGATGGTGGAGATCCTTGGCAGGGATCCTACCATAGAGGAGCTAGCACTGATGCTCGGCATCCCGGTTCCTAGTCCCCAACCCCCTAATCTGAAGAAGCAGCTACGTGATAAGCTGAAACTCGAAGCGCCGTTGGCTGTTCAAGCCCGGCCAGGTCACGGGGGCTTTTTCCCATTGAATAAGTTCAGTTCGGTACCCCTGCTCATCAAGGCCTCGCGGACCGCTAATAGCGAAGCGGGAGGGGATGATGTCCGCAAACGCCTAATGATCGTACCGCGTTGCCATGTCTCCCGTCTTAGTACGGTCAGCGACGGAATGGGAGGCAAACGCGTGGACGGCGTCCTTACCGAGCACGGGGTCATTCCCGTATCCCGCGATTGCGAAGTCATTGTCGCCCTGGGCACCATCGAGAGCACACGGCTCGCGCTGAATTCTTTCGGCCAAGACGGGCGGATCGGCGCCAACCTCATCGCCCACCTTCGCTCCAATGTCACCTTTCGCGTGCCGCGGGAAGCATTCACGGCGCTCGATCCCAATCTACGGGCATTGCAGTCATCCGCGCTCTTCATGAAGGGACGGCATCAGTTTAAGAAGCCTGACGGATCACCGGACGGGGTGGGGCATTTCCATTTTCAAATAACCGCGACCGGCCTGGATGCCGTCAATGCCAACTCCGAGGCCGAGCTATTCCAGAAAATCCCGGACATCGACGCGGTCAAAAGCCATCTGAACGCCAGCGACACGCACGTTATGATTACCATCCGGGCCATCGGCGAGATGCAGACGGATAATCCGGCGAGCAATATTACGCCCGATCTCAATCCCAACCAGGTCGACTTCAACGAGAGGAAGGTGTTCGTGAACCTCAATGCGAGCGACCGCGATCTCGAGTTGTGGGAAGCTATGGACGCCGCGTCCGATCAATTGGCGGCTATTTTCGCGAACGGCAGGAAGATCGATATTTTCACAGGCAATACCGGTGTATTACTGGCGCCGGGTGTCGATGCCTCGACGTACGCAGTCCACGTCCCGCACCTAAGCAAAGGCAAGAATGGACAAATCGGGAACAATCCCGATCGTCGTGACGGACTGGGAACCACCCACCACGAGGCTGGGACGCTTCGCATGGGCAGCGATCCGGCCAAATCAGTGACGAATAGCGACTGTCGTCTTCACAACGTCAGCAACGTGTACATTGCCAGCCCTGCGCTGTTCCCATCGACGGGCTCGCCGAACCCGATGCTCACCGGTATCGGCATGGCACGACGGCTCGGCGACTTCCTGCTTCCCCCGCCGCCGATTCCCTCATCCGGTGTCACGTATCTCTTCGACGGCAGCCAGAAGGCGGCCGACTTCTTCTCCAAGTGGCTGATGGCCGGAGGCGGCTCGTTCCGTATCGTGGGACGCGCTCTCATCGCCCAGCCGGGCACGGGAGGCATCGGCCTTCTTTACTACGCCGCCCAGCAATTCGACAATTTCACGCTCGATCTCGATGTGTGCCTCCCGCATCCACGCGGAAATCAAAACGATAACAGCGGTGTCTTCGTCCGTTTCCGCGATCCGCGAAAGCCGGAGCTGCCGGGCACGCCAGGCCCGGACGTCCCCGGGAACGCTGCGACCGTCGCCGTCGACACCGGGTATGAGATCCAAATCGATGAAGAGGGACGCGGTGATACGCGGAAGGCGGACCCTGACGGGACGTTCCCCGAGAAAGATGGCCACTTCTACAATCGAACCGGCTCAATCTACAAGGTGAAAACAGCCGGAACGGCGCCGGGACAACAGAACTACTCGAATACGCAGAACCTACGTCACGGCGTGTGGCACCATTTCAAGATCAAAGTTACCGATCGCACCTACGAGGTAACGCTTAACGGGCATCCCGCGACGAAGTTCAAGGCCGATCCCAACGACCCGAACGAAAAATTCCGGGGACGGAAGCATAGCGAGGATCCCGAGTCCGGTTTCATTGGTCTTCAGGTCCACACCGGAAACGTCGCTTTCGCGAATATCCGGATTGCTTGAGGGATACGCGCACCACCGGGCGAACACTTCTACGGCTGGGTAGGATTCGGCGGGTTTTCTTCGGGAAGGGCAGAAACAAAAAAGGCCCTCCGAGGTTGCCCGTTCTCTAGGAGAACCAACAACTCAGAGGGCCTAATTTTGGTAGCGGGGTCAGGATTTGAACCTGAGACCTTTGGGTTATGAGCCCAACGAGCTACCGGGCTGCTCCACCCCGCACCGATTAGGTGTGGGGAGAATATAGGAGGAACCATCACTCCTGGCAAGTCCTTAGTCCTCTGGAATTTATCGACAGCAATCCGCCTTTGCCTGGGGATTCCGGCGGGATGCGGCCGAGCCGCCGTACATTTTCCTTGCCCTCATCCGGTTCCGAAGGAATATAGGCTAGTGGCTCGCTCCATGCCGGTCATGAGCCGTTCCTCTGGAACTGGACCGGCCCGTATTCGCCTGACGAGGGGGAACCTGGAAGTCCGCGGCAAGTCCCGCCCGAGATCAGTATTAGTTTGATCTATTTATGGTTAATACTATAAACTTAATCGGTCCGATTTTAAGTAAATTGAATTAACTAATGAAGGCTCCGAAGCGCGTTGGGTGGACGGCGACCGCGGCGATTATACCCATTCTCGTATGCTCGCAGGCGTATGCCGACTTTCCCGATCCGGACTCCGTCCTGCCCGCCTCCCAATCCCTCCCCCCCGCCCTCATCGATGTCGGGATCGATGAGCACTTGGAGAATTCGATCCCTCTGGAAGCGGAATTCCGAGATGAAGCGGACCGCCCCGTGCGCTTATCGGAATTTTTCCGGGCGGGGAAACCAGTCCTCCTCAATTTCGCGTATTACCGTTGCCCCATGCTCTGCAATCTGGTCCTGGCCGGCATGGTGGAAGCGCTGAAAAAGTCCGAATGGACTCCCGGGAAGGAATTCGAGGTTGTGACCGTCAGCATCGACTCCAAGGAAGGCGGCGCCCAGGCGGCCGCCAAGAAGAAATCCCATATCGAAGCCCTGGGACGCCCTGAAGCCGCGTCGGGATGGCATTTCCTGACCGGCACCGACCGGCAGATAAGACGGCTTGCGGACGCCATCGGATTCCGGTACCACTATAATCCCGCAAGCGAAGACTTCTCCCACAGCGCCGCCATCTACGCCATTTCCCCTCGGGGGAAGATCTGCCGCTACTTATACGGGGTGGCCTACCCCCCTCAGGATCTTCATCTCGCGCTGTTGGAAGCCAAGGATGGAAAGGCCTTGTCCGTGGGCGAAAAGCTCCTCTTATTCTGCTACCACTACGATGCTGACGCCAAGGGCTATGTCCTGTTCGCCAAAAACTCCATGCGGATCGGGGGATATCTGGTCCTGGGTGCGCTGCTTTTGCTGCTAGGCGGGCTTTGGAGGCGTGAGTTGAAAAGCCGGAAGGAAAATCCGCTCCCGCGGCCCGAAGCCCGCGTCGGCAAGATTTATCGGCAAGAAGGTTAAATTAATCGTTAACCAGGTTAACTATCACCCAAGCAATAGATAGTTTTACCCCGGACACGGCCACATTTTTACGCCTTTGAATCGGATCCGCCCAAGATGAAAGTCCGTCCTCCTGAATGGCTGAAATTCCTTCTGCTCCGGCAATATTGGCATCGCACCGGCGGAGTGCTGGGTTTCGCGGTGCTGCTCGGATTCCTGGGGGGACTGGCGGCGGCCCTCTTCAAATTCACCCTCGAGTTCGTGCAAAAGTCCGTCCTCGACCGCTTCGCGGGATTTCCCTTTTCGGAGTCCGGACATCATATCCTGCCGCATTGGCTTTTCTTCATGGTGCCAGCCGTGGGAGGGCTGCTCTCGGGATTGCTCGTCTATACCTTTGCGCCCGATGCGGCGGGCACCGGCACCGATGGCTTGATCGACGCCTTCCATAACCGCGGCGGGCACATCCCCTTCCGGGTCGCGGTGGTGAAATTCTTCGCCTCCATCATCACGCTCGGGAGCGGAGGCAGCGCCGGATACGAGGGCCCGACGGCCCAGATGGGCGGCGGCTTGGGGTCCCTGGTGGGAAGGATATTCGGGCTTCCCGATCGCGTCCGCCGCATCATGCTCCTCACGGGAACGGCGGCGGGATTGGGCGCCATATTCCACGCGCCGCTCGGAGGCGCCTTGACGGCCGCCGAAATCGTCTACCGCGAGGACTTCGAATCCCAGGGCTTCCTGCCTTTCACGATAGCGTCGGTGGTCGCTTTCACCTGCTTCTCCCTCGTTACGCATCAGCACACCACTTACCTGCATTTCCCCTTGCTTCCCTTCGCGAACGCCTCGGAGTTGATCAACTTCGCGTTGGTAGGCCTCCTCTGCGTGCCCTTTTCCTGGATCTTCGTCCGTACTTACAGGGGCGTACAGGCGTACGCCGAAAGCCTGCGCATGCCGAATTATCTGAAACCCGCGGTGGGTGGTTTGCTGGTAGGCCTGCTCGCCTACGCTTGCCCGCAGGCGGCCGGGACGAATTGGTCCTACTTGTCCGACGCGGTTTCCGGATCCTTCGCCTTCCATTCCCTCCTCTTCATCGCCTGCGCGAAAATACTGGCCACCTCGCTGACCATCGGCTCGGGAGGATCCGGCGGGGTTTTCGGCCCGTCCCTATTCATCGGCGGTATGCTGGGAGGCGCGGTCGGTTTCGGCTTGCAGGCACTGCACGCGTCCTGGGTCACCAACCCCGGTTCCTACGTGCTGGTAGGCATGGGGGCGTTCTTCGCTGGCGCGGCGAAAGCGCCTTTGGCGGGACTGATCATGGTATGCGAGATAACCGGGAATTACGGCCTGTTGCCGCCTCTGCTGATCGCATCCACCTTGCACCTGGCGCTTTCGCGGAAATGGTCCCTGTATTCCAGCCAGCGCCACGACAAATTCTCTTCGCCCGTCCATGAACACGCCTTGAAGGTGGACGTCCTGAAAAACATCCCTCTGCACGTGGTATTCCAGCGGGACGGGGACATGCCCATCCTGCATCCCGACTGGAAAATCAAGGAAGCCTTCGTGAAGATTGGCGCGTCCGACTGCGAAGTCTTTCCCGTGGTCGATGAATACGGCAAGCTAGCCGGATTGGTTAGCGCGGCAAGCCTGCACATGGCGGCCGCGGAATCCTCCCCGGAAAATCTGGTGCTGATCGGCGACCTGATGACGGACGATTATACGCTGACGACGGAAATGGATTTGCGCTCGGCGCTTTCCGTTTTCCTGGAGTCGAGGGCAGTCCAGCTTCCGGTCGTGGATGCCGGCGGGAACATCCTCGGGATGCTGCGGCTGCACGATATCATGACCCAGTATGATCGCCTTACCAAACCCCGCGATGGGTCGTCCGTCCTCGCCGGTAAATCTATCCCCTTCCCGGTGGAATAGGAACCGCGGCCAGGATCGGGATTTCCGCTCCGCCGCAAGGACCCGCTTCCGGTATAGTGACGCTTCCGGAAGAGTGCCGATTTACGTCCTATCGCGGGAAAATTAGCTTAACCTCAGCCGCGCCCCTTTCCAGGCGGCTGCAGGGAGGCGAAAGCATATGACAGCGTACCGCGACCGCTTGTTCCGGGCCATCAAGCTCGATCCCGATTTGTACGAAGAAGTCGAGGCCGATCATGAGGCCAACGGGCAGGCCGCCCTCACCGTGGTCCTTTCGAGCTTGGCGGCGGGCGTCGGCGGAGCCGTGAGCGGCGGATGGTACGGGCTGCTTCTGCACACCGCGGTGGCGTTGATCGGATGGGTGGTCTGGGCTTTCCTCAGCTACTTCATCGGAACGCGCTTGCTGCCGGAACACCAGACCTCGGCGGACATGGGCGAACTGCTGCGCTGCACGGGTTTCTCCAGCGCCCCGGGAATGATCCAAGTCCTGGGTTTCCTTCCCGGCCTGGGAGGGGTTATCCGGCTGGTGGCGGCCGTTTGGATGTTGGCCGCATTCGTGGTGGCGGTGCGGCAGGCCTTGGACTACACCAGTACGCTGCGGGCCTTGAGCGTATGCGCCATCGGGTGGATCATACTGATGGGCCTCAACGTGGTTCTGTTCATGGTCAGCTTCGGGCGATTCACCTTATAGCGGGTCACTCCGCCTCATCGCTTTCGGCGGCCCGGGGTCCGTCGATTTCCAAAAGCAGATCCCGCACGGCGCGGTCGGTCTCGAGAAACAGCAATTTTTCGGATAAATGATTGAGGGCCAACCGCGTGACGTGGAAGGCTTCGCCCAGGGTCGAAAAGACCGGAGCCAGTTCCATCCGGCGGGCCAGCCAATGCCCTCCCGCCATGCGGTAATAGGCGCTGCCCAATTCCTCGTAAAAGCGGAATCCGGGGGCGGCCCGACGTTCCCGCTGGCGTTGGACGCGGCCGGGAAAAAGCCCCGCTTGGAACAAGGCGAAATTCCCGATGTGGCATTGCAAGGCGAACCGTTCCTCCTGCTCCAGTCGTTCCAAGGCTTCCAGCATCTCGTGCAAATATTCGAGCGACCCTTCCCCGTCGGCGCGGGGCTGGGCGAGCCTTTGCAACTGGGAGAACTCGGCCAACACCTCGGCCACGTAATCGGCCACGTCCCGATCCTGGATGTCGGAGCGAAGCAAGGCATGCCGCACCAGCACGTAGAAGTAAAAGTGGAGGGAAACGGAGAGGCAGCTGGGCAGGTCGAGGACGGCGCGGAACAGTCGCGGTTGATCGAGCAAGCGGTCCATGTCGTCCGCGTCCTCTAGTAAGCGGATAAGCCCGGCCGACCCGTCCGCGCGGAGCGGCAAAACCGTGGCGACAAATGCGTAATCGGCGGGAGTGAACTGCGCGCGGCAGTTGGGGCGGATAACCTTCATGGACCCGGATCCTCCATAGGCTAGTCACCGTCCCATCGGGTCACCGACCCGGGGAGGCTCTCTTAACTTATCGCTAAAAGACGCTCAGGAATCAAGCGAGTCCTGCGCAAATACCCCAAGAGGAACGCATCAATGCGGCTCGGCCGCCCATAATTCCTGCAACTCCGCGGGGATTTTCTCGAAAACCGTCCCTAAGGCCCTGTCCAGGCGGCCATCCAAGGATTCGTCCAAATCCACGGTGGACTCGCTTTCCTCGTAATCGAGGACCCATTCGGGGCGGCCCTCCGCCACGTTCCACAGGAGCAAGTAGCAGCCCCATTCCAGGCCGCCGAGGTGCATGTTGGATCCCATGGGCTTCACCTTTACATGCACGCGGGCCGGGAGCAGCAGATGCGTCGCCCCCAGGATGCCTCCCAACTTGTCCATGCGCCGGCGCATGGGCGGATCGGTGAAGCGATCGCGCGGCCGGTAGACGACCGCTTCGCCCGGATCGGAAAGCCACTTATCCCACGGAAGGCGCAAGCTATCGAGATACGGCATCAGGTCGACCCACTTCGCCACCAAGGGATCGGAAGGGGCGACCAACTCCACATGTTGGCCCGGGAAGCGGGCTTCCATGCGCTGGCGCAAGTAATTTTCAAGATAAAATTCCATCCCGTTGGCGGAGAGCCGGTGGCAGGAATCGCACGGGAGGGTTTCCGAGTAGTCCTTTACATCGATGGGAAGAACCGCTAGGCGCATCGGCTCGCTTTGACCCGTCTTCCCCGGGACATCTGCCTTCGCCTTCTGGGCCGCGGAGGTCCGGCGATCGGCAGGCGCCGAAGGCGCTGCCGCAGGGCGCCCGTGGCCGGCCAAGGCGGGCCAGAACAATTGCCGATCGGAAAACACGGCTTTACGCACGCTAATCTCCGCTTGGGTCTGGAAGGCCATCAGCAGCATGAGGGCCAGGGCGTGGGGCGGGCGGAAGCGAAGGAAACGGCGCGGCATAGGATCAAAACTACTCAAGCCGGCGGCATCGGAACAATGCCTGGAAGGAAAAGCAAGGCGTCGCAAATATGATCGGGGCGGCTAAGCGCTGGCCGCCATGGGCCGGTCCTGTTCCACATGGGCGCCGGGCAGGGCGGGACGGATGCGCTTAAGCTGCTGGACGAAGCGCGCGTACGAGGCGAAGGCGAGGCCGGGATGCGCGAAGCTCTCGTAAAACAGGGCGCGGATGTCCTTGAGGGGGACCAGGCCCTTCTTCACGGCGTAATAAAGGCGGTTGCCCAGCATATATCCCAATTGGGTGCTGAACGTCTGCGGCAGCGCCGTGCGATCGGCGAAGACTTCGGCGAACTTCTTCCGGAAATCCATCTCGCGCAGGGACCGCTTCTCCAAATGCAAGTGCTGCAAGATGAGCCGGGCGATGCGCACGGTCTCCGCCTGGTTGGGCGATTCCATGCCCTTACGGACCTTGCCTAGGAATAGCCGCAGAGCGGACTCGCTGGGGGCTTTGCGCTTCTCGTTGATCATCTTCGAACCGAAAAAGCCCAAGGCCTCGGTCAGCACGTTGGCGTAGAACCTTTCATGCCCGATAGGCAGACGGTCCAGGGGGCCGCGCAAGATGGCGTGCATGAAATGCGTGGCTTCTTCGGCGGCCTGGTTGATGCTCGCGTTGGGAAGATAGATGAGGTAGGCCGGCGAGCCGTTCTCCGCGTATTCCAGCAGGAAGCCCTCGCTGCGGCGGATCTTTTCCTTGATGCGGCGCATTTGCCCGCGCAAGGCGGGAATGCCCTGGATGATCTCGGTGAAGTCCAGGTTGCGGGAAGAGTAGACCGTAAGCCGTTCCATTGCGTCCATCGGGAAACGGAATTGGAAGAGGGAGTCCAGATCCTGGACGATGGATTGGATCTGGTTGAAATAGTTTTCGCCGGACAGCTCCGCCCAATTGCCCTTCACGGGTAGCCATCCATCCTCCGCGTACTCCAGCCAATCGAGGTAGGACTGGAGCTTGGTGGCGGGAACGGTGTTCATGAGGCAGAAGCTGTCAGCGGCGATCTGGAGGACGTCGGCCTCCTCCTTGCGCTCTCCAGCCAGCTTCCAGTAAAGGTTCTCCGCATTTTGGTAAATGATGGTCCTTTGCGGTGTTACGCCCAAGGGTTCCAGCCGGGTTTCCACCTCCCGCGGCAGATGGTTCGGCGAAATATGGTAATCGCCATCCACCACGTAGACCAAGGCCCCGGGATGGCGGATCAGCGCCTGCCCGATGACCTGTGCCGAATAGGCATCCCTGATCTGAAGGGAGCGTTCCGGATCTTCCGCCTCGGTATTGATGCCCAGGACGGGGATTCCGCGCTCCCGGCAGAAGTCGAGGATATGCCGCCATGGGTTCCAATTGTAGGCCCATTTCCGCGCATAGCCGATCTTGTTCAGGAAGGCTTTCTCTTCCAGCCCGCCGGCCATGAATTGGTCCACCCACTTCTGATCCTTACCATGGAACATCTCCAGGCAAAGGATCAGCCGGCGCTCCGGGGGAAGCTTGCCGCTTAGCTCTTTGAGCATGGCCAGGATGCT
>JAEKLQ010000074.1:0-4019 GCA_019509785.1 Fibrobacterota bacterium
CCCATCTTTGTCGGCCGGCAAGTGGTAGGCCCACATCACGGGATGTCCAAGTCCCATCGAAGATCCGGACGGAACCGTATAGGAGTTTTCATCAATCGTCATCAGGACGTCGGCGATAGGACGGACGTTCGGGCTGGTGGAGTACCATTCATCCGGATAGGTGAACTTCGTTTTGGGATAGCAGGCGCGGATGGAATCGTATTCCGTTTTCATGGAACGCAACTCACCGCTCGTCTTCAGGGTGTCCCATTGGACCTTGGCATTCGGGTCCTGGCCCCAGGCGGAATGCTGGGTGAAGATGGAACCGTTGAGTACGGAGTCGCGGAGCCAGGGCCAGGTATTGTTGTGATCCAACAATCCATGGATCGCAAGGCAGCCTCCACCCGCTTTCAGATAGCGCTGGAAGGCATGCTGCGCGGCGGTATCGCCCACGGCGCCTGCGCCGCCAATACGGGTTCCCCCGTTGAAGATGACCACGTCGTAGGTTTTCAAATTGGCATCCGTCATTTCCGCATCGATGGCGGCCTGCGTGGCAGGGGTGACGGTCGTGAATCCGTACTTGGGCGCAAGATAGGTCGTGTAATAATTGGAGGTGTAATTGATCTGGGTCGTATGCGCATAACCACCCGAACCCGTTTCGTTGATGATCATGACCTTTTTCAACTGAAACGTTTTAGCTGAAACGGCGTTTGCCGCGGCCAGGACGGCGAGCCCCGCACCGAGGATGACTGCATTATTCCGAATCGACATAGTGATTAACCTCCCCAAACCGCTACCAAGAGCTTGTTGCTTCCCCTAACCTACCACATTTTTCCGATTTTAGATGCCGAACTCTACTCTAAATAGGTAGTACCACTGGCTGGGCTTCTGGGTAATGGCCAGCTTGGTCAAAACGTTGTTCTGGTCGATGCCGCGGGCCCAATCGCTGGCCGCCTGGCCGTAAATCGAAATACCTTGGGCGATCTGCTTCTTGGCATAAACGGTCCATTTCTTATCCTTGGCCTTGATGGCTTTCTTTTTCTCTCGAAGAAATTCAAGGTCGGGAGATTTAGTCCCACCATGATGGGCAACCGCTCCATCATCTTGGCGTAATAAACCGGGTAATTCTGGACCCCCAGCAGCGCCGCTTCCCCGTACAACTTCAAACCATTTTCGCCGACCCAGGGGCTATTCAGTACCGCCCCGAAATTGAGCGATGCCCGCGCCATCACCTTGACCCCCTGGAAGGTGAAATGCTTTCCGGAGTCGATGGGAGCGGTTGGCATATCCAATACCGAGTCCCCCTGGATGAGATATTGCCTGCCCTTGAGCACGCTGGGGGTGAAGGAGATGAGATGGGCATACTCGGCGCCGGCGCCGAGACTCAGCATTTCGGTCGGCGAATAAGTCAGCAGCAAGCTGGGGCTGATATCATGATTGGGCTCGATGTCCCGCTCGATGAAGAAGTTCAGATCCACGCCTAATTTATCGTCCAGGAAATTCCCGTGGAGCTTCACGCCCGAAGCCATGTACAAGGCGCTGTTCATCAGGCTCCAGCCGGCCGTTCCGGTTACCTCGTATCCGGGATAGGTTCCATCGCGGAGCAGGTACTCCCCCAGATTCTTGGCGTCAGGATTGTACTTATACGGGAAATAGCCGAACTGAACCGTCCAGGACGGCTTCTCCAGATCGCCGAACTTGTAGATACCCGCGGCTTGGCCCACGCCAGGACCGAAACGAAGACTGCGGGAAGTCGCGTTATTGGGATTCTCCGGGAAGGCGTAATAGAACAACCCGCCCACCCCTACCAGGATGGAAAGCCGATCCGCCACCTTGGTTTCCTGGTTCACGTATACGGCCGTACGCTGCAAGACCGCCCCGTCGGGACTGATGGTACTGGTCGGGTCCGCGATGCCGCCGCTCACGACCTGCCCGATGTCGATGTAGGTTCCAATCTCCAGGGGAGACCTCTCCACCTTGACCTCGGCGATCGAGAGCAGAGGCATTGAACAAATGCATGTCGCGGCAAAGGCCGCTTTCATTCTTATTTGTTTTTTCATATTCCTTCGGATCCTGGATTAGATTCCCAAGCTCAGCCGCACGAGATAGTACCAGTCACTGGGCGTTTTGATGATAGGCTCGTATAACGGTACCAGCGCGCCGGGGCCCACGTTGGCGTTATACCCGCGCATATAATCGCTGGCCGCCTGCGCGTACAAGGTCAAACCGGGGACCAAGGAGCGCTCCAAGTAGAACGACCACTTAAAGGCCCGGTGGGATAACGACTTCTTATCATAAGGCTTGATGATGGACCCGTCGTTGGGGTTCACGCCGCCGTAGATCATATCGTGAAAGCTTTCGGCTCCTTCAGGAATGAGGCCGGGAACCGGAACCGCGTCGGTGGCGTAGGACCAGAAATTGCTGTTCGGGAAGGCGGGCTTGAGGTATTCCACTTCTACGGAAAACCTGTTCAACAGCTTGAAGGTGGGGATATTGAATCCGGCCATGATGGGCGTGCGGTTCATGATACTGCTGTAGTAGTAAGGATAATCCTTGATCCCCAGGACCGCTGCCTCGGAGTAAATCTTCAGATCATCCTCCCCCAATAGGTCGGATTTGATCAATGCCTGCGGATTGAAGGAAACGCGCGCCATGAGCTTGGTGGCTTTGAAGGTATAGTTCGAGTAGCCCACGTCATTCAGGTTGGTCACCACGGTGTCACCGGCGTAGCGGTTCGTCGGCTGAAGCGACACTTCCCCGGCGGGAGAGGGGTTAACAGGGGAAAGCAAGGGCCCGGTTGGAGTCGTGGCGCTCGGCTTGAACGGAATCAGATGCGCAATGGCCACGCCTGCGCCTAATTCGAACACCGGATGGGGTTTGAAGGAGAGGAGATAGGCCGCCGAGATGTCACCGGTCGGCTCGGTTCCCCGCTCGGTATAAACCAGGAGATCGTGGGTCAAGGGGCCCGTGAGGAGTTGCAGCTGGGTCCCTTCCACCTGCATGCCGGCGGAATTGATGGTGCTCAAGCCTCCCGAAACCATCACGGTGGGATAGGCCTCGTCGCGGAGCAGGAACTCCCCGAGATTCTTGGCATCGGGATTGTACTTGAACGGGATGATACCGAAGTTGAAGTGGCCCATGGGATCGGACACCGACCCTAATTTAACGGATACAAGGGCTTGCGAAACCGTGGTGCCGTACTTGATGGAGCGCTGATAGGAAAGGCCGAGGACATTGGGGATGGTGTAAAAGAACAGCCCGCCCAAGCCTATCGAGAAACTGAGCCGCTCGTTGACGTCGATGGTTTGGCTCAGGTTAAGGCTGGTGGACTGGAGCATCTGGTCATCATGCACTTCGGGATAGTTGCTGTGGATAATTTGACCCGCGTCAAAGATGACGTTGGTATGCAACGGCTCCCGCGTAACCTCGGAATGCGCCATGGAAACAACTGCCAGAGGTATGGCAACCTTCAGAAATCGCGAGACGCGATCACCCATAATTATTCCTGCCTCGTTTTTTCCAAAAAAAGATCAGAAGTTAGAAAGATCGACTTCGTGGCGCATGAGAGCATAGGTAATTCGAACCCATTTTCCAACGCCCTCTGCTTCCAACCGCGAACCTTTCCAGCGAAATTTTTCCTGGCCAAATTTAACCCCAAAAAGAAATTTTTTCGCGGGGATTCGGATTAATTCCACGCAAACCGTGATGCTATCCACGTCTCCCTTTGCAGGCCTCCGAGTAAGTAGGTCTCGGATCCTCACGGAAGAATCCAGACTATTTGGACATGAAGCGGTACTTTTTTGTTGCGCTCGGGATATCATCCGCGTCGTTCGCGGGGACTCGCGTCGATTCCGCCTATCGGCCCGGGGACGGCGCGGTCTGCGTAGCCATGTCGCGGGTCCGGAGGCGGCCGCGAGCGTCCCGGAGGCCCGCGCGCGACGCGACGGACCAAGCTCCGCGGGCGAGCCGGCCCTCCGCGCCCTTTGGCCCGATTCCGGTTTCGGTGGCGCGGGCGTTGGCCGAAACCCCGTCCCCTTCCA
>JAEKLQ010000074.1:4043-28483 GCA_019509785.1 Fibrobacterota bacterium
CCCTTCCACCGCCCCCAGGTCCGGGGCTCCCGCGTAATAGGCCGCCGCTTCGAAGGGGAGCGGCCCCGGAGGGGTCACGCCCGCGTTACCTAGCTTGCTGCCGGCGGCCAGGCGGAAGACCGAGAGGTCGGGCGCGCCCGTTGCGGAGGAGCGGGAGACCTTCATGGAGGCCGGGGAGACCGCGAATTCGGACGCGGTTACCGTGAGGGACTTGCTCCCGATGCTGCCTTTGGACTTATCCCACCAGCAATTGCTTCCCTGGTAATCGGTCCCCAAGGTCTTGTCCGAGGCCGCCGCGGATTTTGACCAGAAGGAAACGTTGTTGGCGAAAACGGCTTCGGTGGGCGTGGAGCTGTTCCCGAAATTGAAGTTGCCTTCGGTATTGTCGATGGCGAGGCAATTGATCAGATGGGTTGCGCCGGGATTGCTGTTCCAGGTGAACCCGTTCTTCCCGTTGCCGATGGCCACGCAGCGCGTCACCAAGTGCGCCACGGCGATGTCCGATCCCCCCAACTTGAACCCGTTCCGGTCGCCGTTGGCGTTGGAGGTCCCGTCGCTGAGCGTCCCGTTGCCATAAGATACGCATTGATCGAGCGTCACCGGCCCGATGGGCCCGGTATCGGTCTTGGTATACAGGTCCCAGCCGTCGTCGATGTTATTGTGGGACACGCAGCCGCGGAACACGTTGCCGCTGCCGGCGGTCAGCTTGCAGGCGAAGCCGTCCGCGTTCTCGCCGGCGCCCGGCGGCATATCGTAATTGTCGTAGGATTCGCAGTTCAGGATCAGGTTGTCGGAGGGCCAATCCGCCTGCTCCGCATTGGCGCGGCGCCCGATCTGGAGACCGGTATCCCGGTTCCCGTGGGTGACGCAATTCTCCACCACGTTATGCTTGCCGGCGACGTAGATGCCGTTGTCCGCCGAACCTTTCACTTCCAAACCGCGCAGATGCCAATAGGAGCCGTCCAGTTCCAGGCCGCGGGGATTGGAATCCTTCCCGTAGGGCTGCCCGGAGAAATCGAGCACGGGCTTGGCGCCCGGGGCCGCGAAAAGGCAGATCTCCTTGCCCGCCGTTCCGGAATGTTCCGTGGCTATGGTCAACTGGGCGGTATCCGCATAAGCGCCGGACTGCAGAAACAAGGTATCCCCGGCGGCCAGGGCCTGGATTCCCGCCCGCAGGGTCAAAGGCGCGGCGGAAGTGCCGGCGGCGGACTCCTTTCCGGCCGGGGCGGCGTACAGGGAACGGGCCTGGGCGGGCACGGTCAAGCCAAGCAGGGCGAGGGCGAATGGGATGTTGAACCGTGAACGGGCAAGGACGAGGGGCATAGGTTTCCTTCCGCGAGGGATTGGGGAAATCTATCCCCCGCGAACGGCGGCGACCCGGCCCATCGGCGATGGACTGGGCACAATTGTGACAACCCGAACCGCCGCGACAACCGGCTCCGGGCCCCGGAAGCCTTAAGCCCGACTGGAACGCCGGCCCAGTACTTGATCCAACGCCACCGAGGCGCTCAAGATGATCCCGAGGATCACCTTTTGCATGGTGGAGGGGATGCCCACTTGCTCCATGCCATTAAGGATGCTGGCCATCAGCAAGGCGCCCAGCAGCGACATCCACACGTTACCCGTGCCCCCGCGCAGGCTGGTCCCGCCGATCACGCAGGCGGCGATGGAGTACAGCTCTTGGTAATCCCCGATATCCGCCGCGCCGGCCATCAATTGCGAGGTCGCGGTGAGGCCGGCCAGCCAGGTGAGCAGGCCCATCAGGACGAAAACGCCCACGGTGACGCGAGGCAAGGAGATGCCGGAATAGCGCGCGGCCTCGGGATTCGATCCCATGGCGAAGGCATGCCGCCCGAAGCGGGTGCGGACGGCGAGGAAATGGCAGGCCCAGGCCGCCAAGGCCATCGCCAGAACGCAAACCGGCACGCCGCGATCGAAATTGCAAACCGTCGCGAAAGCGAAGCAGCCCGCGGTCGGAAGCGCCCAGGCCAAGCCCATGCGCCAGGCCTTGTCGCCCTTGAGCCCGTGCCTTCGGCGCGCGACGCTTTGCCGCCAAAGCGAAAACCCCAGTCCTATCGCCGCCAGGGCGGCGCAGGCATAGCCTTGCCAGGGCGCGAGATAGCCTTGGCCCAGCCCCAGGAAGATCCGGTCGCGGATGGGGATGACGGGGTTGGCCAGGTATTGCTTAAGGCCCATATAGGCCATCAGCCCGCTCAGGGTGACGATGAAGGCGGGAATGCGCGGGCCGGATACCAGCGCCCCGTGCAAAAGGCCCATGGCGACTGCCAAGGCCGCGCTGATCAGGAGGCACAGAGCCAAGGGCCAATGAAAGTGGTCGAGCAGGAGGGCGTTGACGGCGCCCAAGAGGCCCAGGCCCGAGCCTACGGAAAGATCGATGTGGCCGGCGCCCATGACGAAGGTCATGCCGGTGGACAGGATGCCGACCACGGTCAGGTACTTGAAGAGGTTCACCATGTTGCCGGCGGTGAGGACCGCGCCGCCGGAAAGGAAATGGAAAAGGATCCAGATCGCGGGGATGGTGGCCAGGATGGCGAAGGTGCGTTTCATGTTTTCAAGCGCCTCCGGCGCTGGCGGAGAGGATGGTTTCCTTGTCGGCGGAACCGCCCGGGAATTCGCCCGCGAGGCGGCCCCCGCGCAGGACCAGGATGCGATGGGACAAGCGTAGCACTTCGTCCAATTCGGAAGAGATGAGGATGATGGCGAGGCCCTGGGCAGCCAGCGATCCGATCAGACGGTAAATCTCGGCCTTGGCGCCCACGTCCACGCCGCGGGTGGGATCGTCCAGCAAAAGCACGCGGGGCTTGGCCGCCAGCCATTTGGCCAACACCACCTTCTGCTGGTTCCCCCCGGAAAGCTGGCCCGCGGCGAACTCGCCATCGGGGGCCTTCACGCCCAACGCGCGGATGGATTCGGCGGCCAGGCGGGATTCGCCGTCGCCGTCGATGACGCCGAGCCGCGTCAAGCGCGCCAGGCAGGCCCCGGAAACGTTTTCGCGGATGGATTTTTCGAGCCACAATCCGTTGCGGCGGCGATCCTCGGGCACCAGCGCCAAGCCGCGGGCTATGGCGCGCGGCGGCCCGGCCGGGACGTAGGGCGCACCGTCCAATACCATGGATCCCCGTCCCGCCGGCCCCAGGCCGAAGAGGGATTCGACCAGCTCGGTGCGGCCCGCGCCCATCAGCCCGGCCAATCCCAGGATTTCGCCGGCCCTCAGTTCCAAGGTGATTCCCGTCAGGATGTCGATGGAGGGATTGACCCGGGATGGGACGCTCCAATCCTTAAGGCTCAAGACCGGGGCGGAAGCCGCATCGGGCGGCGGTGGCAAGGGCGGGAAAACCTCCTCCAGGGCGCGGCCCATCATGAGGGAGACGATCTTGCCCGGGGTGGCCTCGGCGCGATCCATGGTGCCCATGCCGCGTCCATTGCGGAGGACGGAAATGCGATCGGCGGAAGCGAAGACCTCTTCCAGCTTGTGGGATACGTAGAGGATGCCGAGCCCTTGGGCCTTGAGGCGGGCCAGGACCTGAAGCAACGCGTCGGCTTCGCGCTGGGACAAAGCGGAGGTGGGTTCGTCGAGGATCAGGACTTGGCCGCCCATCTCGCCGGCGGGCCCCAGGGCGCGGGCGGGCCCGAGGGCCCGGGCGATTTCCACCATCTGCCTTTGGCCTACGGGCAACGAGTTCACCGGGGCGGAAGGATCGAGGCTTTCCAGTCCGAGCAAGGCCAATCGTCGCGCGGCCTCCGCCTGCATCCGCTCCCTTTGCATGCCGAAGCCGGAAACGGATTCGCGCCCGAGGAAAACGTTTTCGGCCACGCTCAGGTCGGGGGCCAGGGCCAACTCCTGGAAGATGATACGGATGCCGGAGGCCAGGGAGTCGCGGGGGCCATGGAATTCGCACGGGCTACCCGCATGCGTGACTTCGCCCTGGTAGGATCCGTGCGGCAGCACCCCGCCCAGGATCTTGATCAGGGTGGATTTGCCGGCGCCGTTCTCGCCGCATAGGGCATGGATCTCGCCGGCGCGGATCTCCAGGTCCACCCCGTCGAGCGCTTGCACGCCGGGATAGGCCTTGGCGAGGCCGCGAACCGCGAGGACGGCCTGGCTCAGGGCTTCGCCGCCGTCGCGGGCGTTCCGGTAGCCGCGCCTGTCGCAGTAGGGGCGACCGCTCCGGCAGGAGCGCCCGCGCCATTCGCAGCGCCGGTGACCTCTTGTTGCGTATGGAAACCGTCCGCGACCACGGTGGCCAAAAGGTTTTCCTTGGTCACGGGAATCGGCTCCAGGAACAGGGCCGGCACTTGGCTGCCGCCATTGGCGATCTTGGCGGTCGCGCTATCGATGGCCCGTCCCTGCGCGGCCAGTACGGCCCGTTCCGCGGCGGCCTCGGCCAACTTCTGGATCGGTTTGTAGACGGTCACGGTCTGCAAGCCTTGCCATACGTACTGGCAAGCGATGAGATCGGCGTCCTGGCCCGAAACCGGGATCTTGCCCGCCAGCTTACGGTCTTCCAGGGCCGAGATGGCCCCCGAGGCCGTTCCGTCGTTGCTGGCCACGATGGCGTCGATCTTGGACTTCTGCAAGGCGTCCGCGGTGATGCGCCGGGCCTCGCTGCGCAACCACTTGTCGCAACCTTGATCGGCCACCACCTTGATGTCGCCCTTGTCGATCAGGGGCTGGAGTACCTTCATGTGGCCCGCGTGGATCATGTCCGAGTTCTTATCGGCGGGATCGCCGCGCAATAGCAGGTAATTGCCCTTGGGGGCCGCGGCCGCGATGGCGCGCGCCTGGATCTCCCCCACCTTTTCGTTGTCGAAGGAAAGGTACAGGTCCACGTCGGCGTCGCCGATGAGGCGATCGTAGGAGATCACCTTGACCCCTTTAGCATGGGCGTTCAGCACGATGGGTCGGGCCGCGTCGGCGTTCTTGGGGACCACCACCAGGACCTTGGCGCCCTTGGCCAATAGGCCGTCGCACTGCCTCACCTGGGCGTTGGGATCCCCGCCGGCGTCCTGCACGATGACTTGCGCGCCTAAGGCTTGCGCCTTGGCCGTGAAGAAATCCCGATCGCGCTGCCACCGCTCTTCCTTCAGATCGGCCAGGGATAGGCCGATGACCAAGGGCGCGGGCCCGCCTGCGCTTTGCTTCTCATCGCCTTTCTTATTGCAGCCTACCGCGGCGAAAAGAAGGGCGCCGAGGGCGCCGATCTGGATGGACTTGGCAGCGCCCCGCATCGCGCGGCGATTTTCCCCTGATAGCATGATTTCCTCCGCTGGAAGGGCCCGAAAAAATTCCCGGAGGAAAATTAACAAGAGTCACGGATCGATGGGGGCTTTAGCCGGCGAAACGCGGTTAGGCCTGCGGTTCCAATTCCACCTTTATCCAACCGGGTTCATGCTTGGCGAAGGCCTGGTAGGCCGAAACCGCATCGGTGATTCCCTTCACCGTCGTCACCAGGCGCTCGGGATGGATGGCTCCGGTGCGGATCAGATCCAAAAGGCGCGGGATATAGCGCTTGTGGTTGCAATTGCCGCCTTTCACCGTCAGGTTCTTCATCATCGCCATGCCGATCGGAAAGAATTCCGCCGTTTGCGGGTACACGCCGATGATGGCCACCGTGCCGGCCTTGGCTACGCTTTCCACCGCCCAACGCAAGACCTGGGAAGGCGCGTTGCCCGGCGTCCAATCTTTCGCGTCCTCTTGATCGGCCCCGATCTCCTCGGCTTCCTGGGCGAACTTCTCGCCCAACTTGCGCGCCGCCTTCCCCCCCGCGCCCGAATCGGGATGGGTCGCGTCCACGCCCACCGCATCGATGGCCCGATCCGCGCCAATCCCGCCGGTCAGCCGTTTGATGGCCGCCACCGGATCCTCCAGGTTGAAGTCCACGACTTCCGCGCCCTGCCGGCGGGCCAGCCCCAACCGATCGGGAGCGCAATCGACCGCGATGACGCGTCCCGCTCCCAACAGGAAGGCCGACAGGATGGCGCATTGGCCCACCGGCCCGCACCCGAAAACCGCCACGGTATTGCCGCGCTTGATCTCGGCCAGCTTGGCCCCGAAATAGCCCGTAGGCAGGATATCGGAGAGCAGCAAAGCCTGTTCGTCGCTCACCTCGTCGGGAATGCGGATCAGGTTCACGTGGGCGAAAGGGACGCGCGCCTTCCCGGCCTGCAAGCCGTCGAAGCCGCCCGTTTCCATGGGGCCGCCGTAGAACGCCGTACCGGCTTCGGGCCCGTTGGGATTGGCGCCGTCGCATTGGGCATAGTAGCCGGCCCGGCAGTAGGAGCATGAACCGCAAGCGATGGTGGACGGGATCAGCACGCGCTCGCCGATCTCGAGGTTGCGGACGTCTTCGCCGATGGCTTCGACGATGCCAACGCCCTCATGGCCCAGTATGGTGCCCGGCTTCATGCCGGGCATGGAGCCGCGCACGAGATGGAGATCCGTACCGCAGATGGCGCTGGCGGTTAGCCGTACGATTGCGTCGGTGGAGGATTCGATTTCGGGATCGGGGACTTCCTCCAAGCGGATGTCGCCGACGCCTTTGAATACGATGGCTTTCATGGGTGCCTCCTCGGCTGAAAAGCGGAACGGGCCGATGCCGGCCCGTTCAATCAAAATCGCTTTTCGGAAGGAGGCATGAAAGCGGCGCCCTCGGGGCTTACCGCGCCGGGGAGATCGCGAGGCGGTGGAATTCGCCGCCGCGCTCGACCACCACGTATCCCAGGCTTCCGTTACCCCACCGGATATCCATTCTCGTCTCGCCCGCCGACAGGGAGCCCGCGAAGAGGGCCGCGCCGCGGACATCGTAGGCCCGCACCTTTGCCGGGAACGGTGAAGCGGGCATTTCCAGGATCAACCGTCCCGCGGAACCGGCATACAGGCGCATGCCCGCCGACCGGGAGGATACGGCGCGGATGGCGACGGGCGGCAGCAAGGTAATATTCGCCATGGAAGTCTGTCCCACGGTCACGGTCACGTTGGCGGTGCCGTTCCGGAAGCCCGTCATGCTGACGGTAACCCGATAGCTGATCTTCGCGGTGACCGACGGGAATTCGAACCGGCCGTTGGCATCGGTCTTGACGGTATCCGGAGGCAAGGAATCTCCCGCGGCCGCGCCCGTCCGCGCCAAGATAACCTGGGCCCCCGCCACCGCCTTATGTGCGGTGTCGCTTACGATTCCCGCCACCGATCCATGGGTGGTATCGCCGGCGACTTCCGGAAGCAGGGCGAAATCGACCACGCGGGACGCCTGGTAGGCCACCGTCAGCCCGGCGCTGGCGATGGATTGGAAGCCGTCCGCCTTCACGGTCAGGGTGAAGCTCTGCCCGGCCGGAACGCTGTCGATCTTGTACGTGCCATCCGATCCCGATTTCAAGGTATCGGACCGGGGAGTCCCTCCGGCGACCGCGCGGATCGACATGACGATTTCGGCGCCGGAAACCGCGGAACCGTCGGAGGCTTTGGTGATTTTTCCGGAAACGGATCCGGAGGCATTGTTCGGGAGGAGCGCGATATCCGCAACGGCCGAATCCTTCGCGCGCACCGTGGCGGTAACGGTTCCGGCCTGATAGCCGGTATCGGAAGCCCGCACCGAATAGGTGGCGGGAGCCAGGCTGGCGATGACGAAGTGGCCCTGCGCATCGGTCGTCAGGGTATCCCGCACGCCCGCTCCGCCGCCCGTACGCGAAACCACGACGGTCGCGCCGGCCAGCGGGGCGCCCTGCGCGGTACCCGCGCGGACCGTGCCTTGCAGCTTGCCGGGAGTGGTATCAGCCGGGGGACGCAAGGTGATATTGACGGTGTAAGTGCCGGTATCGGCGAGCACGTTGGCGAATCCGGTTCCGGCCTGGTAGCCGGTCTTGGTGGCCGAGAGTAACGTGATCCCGGTATCCGCTTTCGTGAAAGTGAATTCCCCCTGGGCGTTCGTCTCCATCGAATCGACGCGCGTTTGCACGCCTCCCGCCCCGAGCGCGCCCTTGATGAGGACCACTTGGGCGCCCGCGATGGGATCTCCCGTGGCTCCGGCGGTAGCGGCCGTCGCGCGGACGGTGCCGGTTACGGTGGCGGCTTGTATGCCCAAGGCGGCCCATAAAAATGCGGCAGCTGCGAATCTGATCGACCGACTCATGCGTTTCTCCCTGTCTATGTGAAATAAGGGCGGCCGCTCCCCCCGATGCCACCGGCGGCCGCCCAAGATGACGGAAGAAAAATATCCCGTGACGAGATTTACGGGAAGAATCGGTTCCTTCGGAAAGAGGGTGTTATCGGGGGGAAGCTTCCCGCAGGGCGCCGAATCCGTACCGCGCGGTACGAACCGCGGCGCGTCATGTCGTGGATGACCTAATTCCGTCGAAAGTATCCTGCTGGTCCGCAGCGTCGCGATCGATCAATTTCCAGTAATCGATCCGACCTGAACGGCGCGGCAAAAGCACGATTTCCGCGGAGGGGGATTCAACCACGCCAGGTGCGCGCCGACAGATCGCGGACTTTCTCTTCGTCCACTTCGATGCCGAGACCCGGTCCTTTCGGGATCTTGATCTTCCCGTCGCGGACGGCGAAGGGCTGCTTCAACACGCTGGCGCCCAGGAATTGCGGGCCGTTCAGGGCTGCGGGCCGGTTGAGGCCGAATGCGCCGAAAAGGATCAGGCTGGCGGCCAGGGAGATATCCGGATCCGTCAGACCGCTGCCGAGGAAGGACAGGCCTTCCTTTTTCAGGAGCTCGATCTGCGCCTTGGCGGATATCAAGCCGCCGCAACGGGATGGCTTCATGGCGATCCCGTCCAGCATCTTCAGCTTGATGAATTCGGAGACTTCGATGGGCGAAATGCATCCTTCGTCCATGATGATAGGCAGCGCTCCTTGCTTGCGCAGATCCTGGAAGCCGGAAAGGCAGTGGGGATGGATCGGTCCCTCGAAGACGGCGACGCCCGCGTCGGCGAGCTTCGGGGCCATCTCCAAAGCGGTGGCGGGATCGTATCCGCAATTCGCGTCCGCCCAAAGGAAACCGTCCGGGGCCGCCCGCTTCACCCGCCGGCATAACTCGAGATCGAATCGCTTATCCGGCGCGATCTTGACGTTGAAGTTGCGATACCCGCGGTCCTTGCCTTTTTGGATCAGCCCATCGATCTCGTCGAGGCCCACGGGATTCAAGGTCCAACTCAGGACCATTTCCTCGGGCGCCTTGAGCCCCCATAGTTCGGCTAGGTTCTTCCCCTGGGCCTTCCCCGCCAAGTCATGCAAGGCGATGTCGAGTCCCGCCTTGGTGATGGGATAACTGGTGGTGAAACCGTTCGCGATCTCCTTGCCCATCAGGGCGTGGAGATGCTCCAGGTCCGAAGCGTCCTGGCCCTTCAGCACGGGAAGGAGGTAATTCTTAAGGCAGGCCAGCGCGCCTTCGGCGGTCTCCCCGCCCCAACGAGGGATGGGAACGCTCTCGCCCCAACCCACCGTCCCGTCCGAAGCCGTGATCTTGATGATGATGGCGGGACGGCCCCCGCTGCTCACCGGCCCTTCGAAGAACTTGAAGCGCATGGTCATCGGATAACGGACCGGGAACAAATCGATCTTCTCGATGATCAATTTCCCGGGGGTGCGCGCCGGGAGGCCTGCCTCGGGAAGAGCCGCCTTCGGTAGGCCCTCGGGCGCCGTCGTCACGGGCGCATCGGGACCGGCCGCCAGCATCCGGTTGCCTTCGAACAAGCCCATCGCCGCCGCGGCCGCTATGGTCTTGGAAAATTCCCTGCGATCCATGCTCAGATCCCGAAATTCAAGGTGACGACGTAGTACCAGTCCGAAGGCGTGCGCATCAGGGATTGTCCCGTGAACAGGATCTGGCGATTGACCGTGCGGAAATGATCGTTGGCGACCTGGCCCACCAGGGACAGGCCGGTGGCGATCCGTTTATCCGCGTACAAGGTCCATTTCCAATCGTCCCGCCGGTTCTTGGAGGACGAGTGGAAGAGCAGGCTGTAATCGGGGTAGGCTACGTAGTTGTAATCGAACATGCGATCGAAATTGTCCGGCAGCGAGGAGGGGAAGTACTCCATCTCCCACGATAGCACGTCGAGCCAGCGAAAGGTGGGAAGGTCGATGCCGAACATCACCGGCATGCGTTCCCAGCGTTTCTCGAAGAATCCGGTTTGGTTCTGGACTCCCAGCAGCGCCGCCTCGGCGTAGACCTTGAAGGCGTTTTCGCCCAGGAAGGGCATGGGCGCTATCTTCTGGATGTCGAACGATCCCCTCGCCATCAACTTGACGCCTTGCACGGTCAAGGTCACGGTGTCGGCATGGAGGCTCTTCTCCACGCTATCCGCGATGGCGAGGTTCCTCAGGGAATCCTGGGAGAATACCGGCCCTTTCCGGGCTTCGAATACCAGGTTTTGCAGATCGTTGGCCGTCATGGAAACCGGGCCGCGGGCATGCGTCACCGGAGCGCCGGGATAGGCCCACTTGGCTTCCGAATCGGGGGTGGCGGTGAATTGCGGGAAGTCGGGGAAGCGGAGGATCGTTTCCAGGCCCATCTCCCGCGACTCCGTGCGCTTCTTTTCGATGGGAAGAAAATGGTACAAGGAAACGCCGGCCCCGAACTGGAAGGCTCCGGCGCTCAAGGTGCCGACGTAGGCGGGCGTGAAGTCGCCCTGGGGCCGGAAATCCCGCTCGCTCGAGAGCAGGAAATCATGCTTCAGCATTCCGCCGAATTGCGAAACCGTGAATTGCGCGCCTTGGATCTTGGCCAAGGCGTTATCCGTGATGGACCAGCCGCCCGTGAAGACGAAGGTGGGATAAGCCATGCTGCGGAACAGGTATTCGCCCAGGTTCTTCGCGTCCGGATCGTACTTGTAGGGGAAATAACCTACCCGGAGATTCGCGTAGGGCGCATCGGGATCGCCGAACTTGTAATTGACCTGGGCCTGCGAAACGCCCGGGCCGAACTTGGTCCCCTGCGATCCGGCATCCCCCCGGATGTTCGGGAAGGAATAGAAGAACACTCCGCCCACCCCCACCTTCATCTCGAGGCGGTGGTTCACGGTGACTTCTTGGGTCAGGTTCACGCCGATTTGCGACAGATAGAACTTGGAGGGGTCGACCGCATTGATGTCCGGCTCGCCTTGCACGATCTGGCCGGTCTCCATCTTGGTGCCGATGGCCAGCGGTTTCCTTTCGATGAGATCGGGCTCGGCGGCGGCGGCGGCCAGGCAAACCGCCCCCGTCAGTAGCGCCAGGGCCGGGCGGATATCGATAAACATTATTATGGGTGATTCTTAGAGGATCAAAAAGCTGCGGTTGAAGGATTCCATTCCCGCGCGGGCGCGCAGGTGGTACATGCCAGGAGCGAGCGCATCGAGACCGTACTCCCGAGGCCCCCTACCCCTCACGAAGAAGACCTTGCGCCCGCGGGAGTCGTATACGTCGAGGACATGTTCCCCCTGCCCCGCGAAGGAAACGCGCACGCGCCCGGCCTCTCCGGGGACATCGCGAGAAGGCATTCGGACATCGATAACGCTAGTGGTCGCGCAGACGTTCGGATCGTTATGCGTAGCCTGGGGATTATAGCCCGGCTTGGAAGGATCGGTGCATCCCGTATATCCCGCCACCCATCGCATCGCGCCCAGGAAGGCCCCGTCGTGGAACTTTTTCAAGGCCGCGTCGGTGGTCTGCATCAGATCGCTGGTATGGTACATGGAGTTGAGGACGAAGCGGCCCCCGTTGGTCGTGCGCGCCCAGGCCATGGGCTGGACGGTTCCCGGCAGGACGAAAGTGAAGCTATGGTCCCCGGTCTTGGTGGTCCACATCAACTTGGTATCGGGCAACACGGGGGTCCCGTCGTAGGTATACCATTCATCGTTCCATTTCATGCTGGTGCCCGCCGCCACCGGCGTGGAATCGCTGTTCATGGCCAGATCGCTCCCGGCCACCGCCGGTTCCACGTATACCGGGCCGGTGCCGAAACCGGCGGCCTTGATGTAATGCCCTCCCATGAGGCTATCGTACCAATTAGGCGAAGCGCCGCCCCAACTATTCTTCACGCATTGATGGAAGCATGCGATTCCGCGGTTCTGCTTATACCAATCGTGGAGCGCATCCTTCTGGGTCTGGGACATGCTCTGGCCGATGAGATAGGCATTGAAGAGGACGACCGCCTGGTAGTTGGATAGGTTCGCGGTGGTGAAGTTCGAAGGATTGCGCGTGGTGTCGATGGTGATGCCATGGGCCGCCCCCAGCTTCATCAGGTAACCGCACCAGTCCGGGGTATTGGTATGATCGCCCGCGTAATTATAGAAGTAGATCAGCGCCCGCTTGAGGTTGGATCGGACAGGACCGTACGCCGCCGATGAAGGAGCCCAGAGGCAGGCGGCCAAGCCCAGCGCCGCGAGATATTTGCTCATGGAAAATTCTCCGGCGCGGGCCGGATAATCCGGTCCCGCCCGATCATGTTACTTCGATGGCCGGCATGCGGTCGGCCCGAAGTTAACCTAGCGACTATGCTTTCTTAACATAAGGCCCCGGAAACGGGCCCGCCCGATGGGAATCCTCGACGCGGACGCGCGTTTGCGGATATATTGGCCCCATGGCCAACCCCGTTCTCCTGCCCTTCCCGAAACCGCCCGCGGCCCGTCCCCAGGATGCGCAGCCCAACGAGCCTACCTTCAAATACGTCGAGGTCCTCAAGACCCGGAGGAAGCGCGATCACCGCCATCCGCAGGTGGAGATCCTTTTGGTCAAATCGGGAAGCGGCACTTGGATCATCGGCGAGTCCCTGGGCGAATTCCGCCAAGGCGATCTCTTCATCCTGGGTTCGGGCGTAGCCCATTCGTTTTTCCCTTCGCCGGGCGCGAAGGAGGAGATCCGGGCCTTGGTCCTGCATTTCCAACCGGAAGCGATGCGGAAAACGTTATCCGGCTTCCCGGAATTCCATGGCTTCGAGGCTTTCCTATCGGCCGCGCGCAGGGGCTTGCGCGCGGGAAGCGCGACCCGCGCCGCCGTCCTCCCCTTGATCCGCCGCATGGGGGAGCTGCCGCCCGCATCGCCGCGCCGACTGGGTGTATTCCTCTCGGCCATGGCGGAACTGGCATCCGCCGATGACCTGGTCTCGGTGGGCGGACCGCTGGTTTCCGCCGGTCCGGGAGGCGGCCTGGACGAAAAGCTGGATCGGGTATGCAAACTGATCCAAGCCAGCCTGGTGAACCCCCTTTCGCAAGCCGCCGTGGCGGGCCGGATCGGCATGTCGCCAGCGGGCTTCAGCCGGTGGTTCAAGCTGCGCATCGGGAAGCCTTATACGGAATACATCAACGAGGCGCGCATCGATCTGGTCTGCCGCGCCCTCATCGAATCCGACCGGGACATCTCCCATGTCGCAGGCGAATGCGGCTTCACGGCGGGCAGCCACTTCCACAAGCTATTCAAGGCCTGCAAGGGCGTTTCGCCCTCGGAATACCGCCGCCTCGCGCGCGCGGAGTAGCTACTTCTTCCTGAGCAGTCCCCAGATCTGCTTCACGCTGCCGGCGACTTGGCTCTTGCCTTGCACCTTGATCTGGTAATCGAACATGGCCACGTAGGCTCCGGTCGCCACCTTGGCGCGGGCGTCCGAGGCGTAATTCCAGCCAATGAATACGCGGCCGCGGTGCGCCCTGCAATCGCCCTGGAAGATAGCGTCGGTGCAAAGCAAGGACCGCTTGCCGGAGGAAACCACCGGGACGCCCAGGTTGGTGAAGAGGACCGCCTGGTATTCCAAGGCCACCTGGGAGGGCTCGGGAACGGTGACGCCATCGCCGGCCGCGTAGTCGGCGGGATCCGCTTCCAGCAAAAAGCCCATGCGACCGGTGCGATTCACCACGTCCTTCACGTCCGCGCCGGAAGCTTCCAGGGTCGCCTGGAAGACGGGGCCCGAGAAAAGGGCCGGGTCGGGCGGGATTTCGCGATAGGTAACCGTGAAGATACGCCCGCGCTTATCGCCGGTGATGAGATGGAAACGCGTTTGCGGGCCCGGGCGGTTGCCGGCCGCATCGGCGGCCAGGCCGGGCCCGTCGTTAAGCCGCACGAAATCGCCGGCCTTTGGCTCGGGCGTAACGCTGGACGCGAAAACCAGGGTCACCGCGGTCCAGGTGGAATCCCAGGCGACATCATGCGGGGCGATGGAAACCGCCGCCGAAGAATCCCCCAGCTTGTATCCGAACATGTCCTCGGGCTTGGCCGAGCGGGAGGCGATGGGCTCGCTGAATTCCAGGCGCAGGGTATCATAGGCCTGGCCTAGATGCAGGGTCGCGGTGCGGATCACCGGCCCGATATGGTCCTGGATGGGCAGGGTCTGCGTCGAATCCTTCCCGCGCGCGGGGTAGGTGGATTTGAACACGCCCTCGCCGGCGGTGAGGATGCCCGCCGAAAGCGCCTTCCCGCTGAACACCAGGGTCTTTCCGGCTTGCAGCTTGGATGCCAGATCCGTTCCCAGCGAGGAATCCGCCCCGGCCGAAGACGGCCAACGATAGGCGACCGCTTTGGGAAGGGTCGCCGTAATGTCCGGATCGTAAGTCACCTCCAACCGATCCCCGCGGCCGTCCCCGTCGTCGTCGTAGATGCCGGCGGAAACCGCCTTGGGCAGGTCCAGCGGAGGTAGCGTGAAGGTTACCTTCACCGTTTTCGAACTCCCCGTGATGGAAAAGATGAAAGTCTGATCCGCCGTGGCAGCGGGATCCCCCGCGACCCACAGGGTATCCAGGCCGGTGGCGGCGGTGGTCAGGGATGCCCCCGGGGTAACCCGCGTGCTACGGGAGGAATCCGTATAGACCAGGGCCCCGGCCGGGAAGGACGGCGTCCAAGCTACGGCCCCCGCCACCAGGGAATCCTTGAAGCGGTTGGCGGCCACCACTTTGACCATGGTCCCGACGACGACCGAAACCGTATAGGGCGGATCGAACTCGACCACGTTGTGGGCCGCCACCGTGAAACGGACCTCATCGCGCAGGCGCGGGCTGGCGGTCTCGTAGAAAACGATGCGGTATTGGCCCGGCGCCAAGCCGGTCACCTTGGTGGTATCCACCGAAACCGTACTGTCCCCGATCACGACGCCGCCGAAGGAAGTGGTCTTCTTGGGCAGCTCCTGGATGGAATCGCCGCCCACCTTGTACAAGACGAAGGTGAGGGGGCCGGGCGCCACTTCCTTGAGGGCATCCCCCGAACTGCCGCAGGCGCCCGTTCCGCCGATGCGCTTGATGACCCGGTATCCGGTTCCCCCGCCGGGCAGGGTGATCTCGGCATGGTCCAGGGCGCGCTGCTGCTTGAAATAAATGGTGGTCTTGATGCGCAACGAGGAGCCGCACATATTGCGTTCGCAGAAGAAGAAGTCCCAGGGGTAGGGCTGGCCTTCCTTGAGCCCGAGGGTGTCCAAGTTGATCGAGCCGGGCGTGGCCGGATGGATGCCCCCGATATCGAGGGCCAGCTTGTTATTGATGTACACCCACACGTCGTCATCGCCGCGGAAGTCGAAGACCTGGCCCTTCTGGTAGACGAAGGTGGCGTGGGATTCCAGGCAGAACCCGTAATTGTGCTTTACGTCCGTGCAGGTCTGGTTGGCATCCAAAGTGTTCCAATCGTCGATGGGGAAGAAGCCGCCCTTATCGGGCATGCTTTTTTCATCATCGAATTCCCAGAGCCCGTCGTCGGATTTGCCCATCTCCAGGTTAAGGCAGGTTTCGGCGCCTTTGAGCGGTGGAGCCGCTGCGGTATCGGTATTGAACCAGGTATTGAAATGCCCGGGAGCCGCCGCCGTCGGCACGGGCTTATGATCGGCGCCCAACGCGCTTTGCACCATGCCTGGCCCGCCGCCCCCCGAGCCGTAATCCGGATGCTTGGTGGACATGTCGTGCACCGTAGCGGCCATCTGGTACGTGCACGATCCCACCTTACCCGGATTCGTCCCCGTGATCTCCGTCTGGCTCGCGATCCAAACATCGCTTCCCTTGGCCGCGTATAGCGCGACCAAGTCGAAAGGGGTTTTATCGTCCAAGCCGCCGGCGCCGAAAGCCTGCCCGTCGGCCACGTTGGTGAAGTAAGCGTTCAAGGGGGTTATCGGAAGGGTGTAACCGATATACCATCCGCAGTTGGCCCTGTCGACCGTCATGGGAATGGGATTCCCGTTGAGGATCATCTTCGGGCCGTTCGCGGGCCAGGGATTGAAAAGATGCACCGTTCCCGGCGGCTTGGTGAGGATGAGCGGAGGACCATCGGGAGGCCCGGCGGGATCGACCACGATCCAGATATCCGTCCCCGCGCCGAACAAGTCCACGCTGAAGGGCGCGTCGGTGGTCGTCATGCCCGCGGGCCCGAAGCGCTTCCAATCCGCCGTGCGGATCTGGAAGCTATTCATCCAGGGCTGCAGGCTCCCGCCGATGGAGTTGAAATCGAAGCGGTACCAATTAGGCCCCTCCTCCGTCATGGTATAACCGGAGCCCGACAAATCGACGAGCGGAAGCGCGCCCGTGAACGGGTTCAGGATATGCACGACCTTGCCCGTCAATGGGCTCGCCTGCTGGGCATCCACCAGGGCGGGGGCCGCCGAGAACATGGCCAAGGCGAACGCCGCGCCGCGAAAAGCGCCTTTCGGAAATGTCTTCGGATAGAACATGCCGCCCCTATTTCCTCCCGAAAGGCTCCTCAGCGTTTCCGCAAAAGACCCCAGATCTGCTTCAGGTTCCCGCTGGCCTCGGTCTTCCCTTGCACCTTCACCTTGAAGTCGAAGAGCGCCACGTAGGCCCCCGTCCCGATCCTGGCCCGGCTCGCCGAGGTATAATTCCAGCCCACGAATACGCGGCCCCGATGGGCGCGGCAATCCCCCTGGAAGACGGCATCGGTGCATAGGATTTCCCGCTTCTCCGAGGCCACCGGCACGCCCAAGTTGGTGAACAATGCCACGCTATAGTCCAAGGCCACCTGGGAGGGCTCGGGAACGGTCACCCCGTCCCCCACCGCGTAATCCGCCAGTTCCAACTGCAACAAGTGACCCATGCGACCGCTGCGGTCCACCACCGTCTTCACGTCGGCGCCGGAAGCCTCCAAGGAAACCTTGAAGGTCGGCTCCGCCGAAAGGGCCGGATCGGGAACCACTTCCCGGTACGTCACGGTCAGGATGCCGGTGCGCCTGTCCCCGGTGATGGGATGGAAGCGGGTTTGCGGGCCGGGCCGGTTGCCCGCGGCGTCCGCCGCCAGGCCGGGTCCGTCGTTGAGCCGCACGAAATCACCGGCCTTGGGCTCGGGGATCGAACTCGAAGGGAAGGTCAGGGATACCGAGCTGCCGTCCTTCGCCCACGCGGTGTCATGTGGCGCGATGGCGGCGACGGCCGCCGAATCCCCCAGCTTGTACCCGAACAAATCCCCCGGGTTGGCCGCGCGGGACGCCGGCGAAAGCGCCTCGCTGAAAACCAGTTGTAAAGTGTCGAAGCTTTGCCCTAAGTGCATTATGGCCGTGCGCAGGACCGGTCCCATCTTATCCTGGATGGGGATGCTCTGCGTCGAATCCTTCCCGCGCGCGGCATAGGTGGATTTGACCACCCCATCGCCAGCGGTGAGGATACCTGCCGAAAGCGCCTTCCCGCGGAAGACCAGGGTCGTCGTCCCTTGTAGCTTGGAGGCGAAGTCGGTCCCCAAGGACGAATCCGCCGCGTTCGAGGACGGCCAGCGGTAGGCCATGGCCTTGGGCAAGGCCGCGGAAATATCCCGATCGTAGGTCACTTCCAACCGGTCGCCGCGGCCGTCGCCGTCGTCGTCGTAAAGGGCCGCCGATACCCCCTTGGGCAAATCGATGGGAGGTAACTTGAAGGTTACTTTCACCGATTTCTGGCTGCCCGGGATGGACACGGTATAGGTTTGATCCGTCGTGGCGGCGGGATCGCCCGTCAGCCACAAGGTGTCGAGGCCTGAGGCGGCCGTGGTCAAAGTCGCGCCCGAGACGACCTTGGCCGTTCTACCGGAATCCGAAAATGCCGAGAGCCCGGCCGGGAAGTTGGGAACCCAGGGGACGGCGCCCGCCACCACGGAATCCTTGAAACGATTGGCGGCGACCACGGCGATGGTAGAGCCGAGGGTGGTCGAAAGGTCATAAGGCCCGATGAACTCAACCACGTTATGGGGCAGAACCGAGAAGCGCACCTCGTCCCGCAAGCGCGGGCTGGCGGTCTCGTAGAAGACGATGCGGTACTGCCCCGGGGCCAGTCCCGTCACCTTGCTGGTATCCACCGTCACCGAACCATCGCCCACGTTGATGCCCCCGAAGGACACCGTCGCTTTGGGCAACTCCTGGATGGAGTCCCCGCCCACCTGATACAACACGAAGGTCAAGGGACCCGGAGCCACTTCCTTCAGGGAATCCCCCGAGCTTCCGCAAGCGCCCGTTCCGCCGATACGCTTGATCACCTTATAACTGGTCCCTCCGCCGGGCAAAGGCTGGTCGGCATGATCCAAGGCGCGTTGCTGCTTGAAATAGATGGTGGTCTTGATGCGCAGGGAGGAGCCGCACTTCTTCCGTTCGCAGAAGAAGAAGTCCCACGGATAGGGTTGGCCCTCGGTGAGCCCGAGCGTATCCAGATTGATCTTCCCGGCCAGGGCGACGTGCACCCCTCCCAGATCCAGCGTCAACTTATTGTTGATGTAGACCCACACGTCGTCATCGCCGCGGAAATCGAAAACCTGGCCTTTTTTGTAGACGAAATT
Source organism: Fibrobacterota bacterium (assembly GCA_019509785.1). Taxonomy (NCBI): domain Bacteria; kingdom Pseudomonadati; phylum Fibrobacterota; species Fibrobacterota bacterium. Next base: position 22,762 of record JAEKLQ010000074.1, read on the forward strand.
GGCATGCGACTCCATGCAGAATCCGAAATTATGCACGTCGCCTGCGGCAGCCGTATGGAAACCCCCGGACGGATCCTCATAGCACGAAGGCCCCGTATTCTGATCGAGGGTGTTGAAATCGTCGATGGGGAAAAAGCTATGGGTCTTCGGCACGTCGTACGAGTCGTAGTACCACAAGCCATCATCGGCCTTGCCCATCTCCAGGTTCACGCAGGTCTCGGCCCCTTTGAGCGGAGGCGCCGCGTTCGGATCGGTGTTGAACCAGGTATTGAAATGCCCGGGCGCCGCGGAAGTCCCCACCGGCTTATGATCCGGCCCAAGCGCCGCTTGCACCATGCCTTTTCCTCCGGGAGCCCCCTTATCGCCGTAATCGGGATGGGCTTCGGCCATGTCGTGCACCGTGGCCGCCATCTCGTAAGTGCACGTTCCCAGCTTGCCGGGATTCGCCCCGTAGAATTCGGTCTGGCTCACGATCCACAGATCGGGCCCCTTGCTCGCGAAGAGGGACGCGAAATCGAAAGGCGTGGGGTCGTCGAAGCCGCCCTTCCCCCACGACTGGTTATCCGCTACGCTGGCGAAATACCCGCTCGATGCGCCCGACAGGATATAGGCGAAATACCAGCCGCAGTTTTCCTTATCGGCCAGCATGGTCACGCGCTTCCCGCTCAGGATCATGGCGGGGCCGTTGATGGGCCAAGGATTGAGGACGTGCACCGTCTTAGGCGGGGCCGTCATGATTTGCGGCGCGGCCGAATCCGGGCCGGAAGGGTCGACCATGATCCAGATTTCGTTCGCGGCTTTGAAGGTGGTGCTTTCGGGCCAAACGGAGGTGGTCCCCCCCAGGCCTTTGGGCCCGAAGTTATGCCAATCGGCGGTCCGGATCCCGAAACTGTTCATCCACGACTGTAGCGATGCGCCGACGGAACTGAATTCGAACTTGTACCAATTGCCCGTCTCATGCGGCATGTCGTAGCCGGTGCCCGAAAGATCGACTTGGGGCTGGGCGCCATCGAATGGGTTATACAGATGGATGATCTTGCCCGTAAGGGGGCTTGGAGCCTGTTGGGCCCGGGGCGCGCCCATGGCTCCCAGAAATAGTAGGAGGCCGAATGCGGCCCGACTAATGGCGTCTTTTTTTTCCGAAATCGCTAATAACATGAATCCCCTCGAATTCAACCGGCTTGAGTCCCGTCCCATGCAGACGGTACCCTCCGAAAGTTAAGTGTAAGGAGCCGGCGGCGGGGTTCATCCTTAAAGCACGATGCCGTTTAGACCACAAAACGCAATCGGGGCGGCGCGGGGAATCCCATGGCTAATGCCGAAATCTTACGCGCACTTGGGCCGATTTGGGATTTGAGGAACCTAGGGGCACGGAGGATGGATTCGCAAGGTATTCCCGCAAACATGGGAATAGCTTACCATCCGGATGAAGGAGGATCGGTAGCCAGGTGAAAAGAATCCTTCTTGAGGCCGCGATGCTGGTCGCCGCCGTGATCGGCATTTCGCGGGCGCAAACGTCCCTCGACCAGGAAGAAGCCTTCGGCTGGGCCTCCCAGAACGGCGGCACCAAGGGGGGCAAGGGCGGCCCAGTCGATACCGTAGCCAGTTTGTCCACGCTGAACGCAGGCCTGAAGGCCGCCGGCTCCCATATCTTCTATCTCAATGGTTCGTTCACGGGCGACGTCGTCCTCGGTTCCGACAAGACCCTGATCGGCTTCCCGGGCTCTTCCATCAAGGGGTCCATCATCGGCAAGGGCGTGAAAAACGTCATCATCCGTAACCTCACGGTTTCCCTCCCCCCTTGCGGCACCAACTACGATTCCTGCAAGGCCGGGGCGGATGCGGTCCACTTCGAGGGATCGAGCAACGTATGGGCGGACCACTTGGATGTTTCGGATGGCCAGGACGGCAATTTCGACATCACCCACGTTTGCGATTACTTCACCATCAGCTGGGTCAAGTTCTACTACACCTACCCCAACCCCCACAACCGCTCCAACCTCTTCGGCTCCGACGATAGCCTGGCCCCCGACATCGGGCATTACAAAACCACCTTCCAGTACAACTGGTGGTGGAAGGGAATCGGCTCCCGCATGCCGCGCACCCGCTACGGCGACGTGCATATCGTCAACAACCTCACGACTTCGACCGAGGCCGACTATTGCATCACCGTGGGCGGCTACGCCCGCGTGCTCATCGAAGACAACGTCTTCATCGGCGTGAAGGATCCCATCGTCTTGGACCCGGGAGGGACCGGGCTGGAGCGGAACAACCTCTACCAGAATACCACCGGCAGCAAAACCGCCACCAGCGGCGCTTTCACTCCGCCTTATACGTTGACGATTACCCCGGTCGCCCAAGTGGAGTCCAAGGTGCGGGCCGGCGCGGGCGCGACCTTGAAATGGAGCACGACCGGTCTGCGATTGGACGATGGGTCGGTCCAAGCCTCTCCCAAGGCTCTTGGATCCTATTTGTCCATAACCCCGCCCTCCGCGGGCCGTATCACCGTTTCCCTGTACGGCGCCGCGGGTCGATTACTTGCAACCCATTCTATGGTCGCGCTCGCTCCCGGTCCGGTACGTCTCCTTCTCGATCCTTCCGAAACGACAGGCGCATTGATCTACCGCGCATCCCAAGGCGAAAAGGTTTTCGCTCGCGGAGCCTTCATTCCCACCCCGCGTTGAATTAGGTTTTCCCTCCGCACGGGATCGCGGCATCCCGTCCCACGGAAGGGAAGACCATGTCGTCCAAGCTCGATGCCATCGATACCATCGTCGTGGTGATGATGGAAAACCGTTCCTTCGACCACATGCTGGGATACCTTTCCCTGCCTCCGTGGAACCGGAAAGACGTGGAAGGATTGAAAGACGATCCGGCCTGGCGGATGCAATTCGCCAACCACGATAAGGCCGGGAAAGCCTATCCCATCGCCCGCTTTTCGGACTCCTCCATCAATATGGTAGGCGACCCGCCGCACGAGCGCCCCAACATCGAAACCCAGCTCGGAATGCCGGTCAACGGCGTTTTCCCCATGAACGGTTTCGTGCAAAGCTATCCCGAGCCGGAGCCGCTCTGCGATCGCAACCCCCTTCCCATGGGCTATTTCACCGGCGATCAGCTCCCCACCTACGACTTCTTCGCCCGCTCCTTCGCCATCTGCGATCATTGGTTCTGTCCCCTGCCCGCCGGCACCCAGCCGAACCGCCTCATGGCCATGGGCGGCTCCTCCCTCATCGATCTCAACAAAAGCGGACTCCTCGACGACCAGGATCTCGTCTACGATTGGCTCAACCGGCACAACATCCGTTGGCGCGTCTACCACGACAAGCTTCCCTTCTTCTCGCTGATGCCCAAATGGATCCATACCCTGCTGCACGACGATCATTTCCAAGACTTCACCCACTTCGCCAGCGACGTTCTGTGGGAGAAGGAAACCTTCCCGCAAGTCCTATTCATCGAGCCAAGCTATACCGATTCCCCGCATAAGGAATTCCCCAACGACGACCACGCCCCCACGGCGGCTTCCAACGGCCAGGACTTCCTCCTCCGCATCTACAACGCCCTCATCGCCAATCCCGCGCGCTGGTCCAAAACCGCCCTCATCGTGACCTACGACGAGCATGGCGGCTTCTTCGACCACGTCTCTCCCCTCCCCGTGCGCACCTTCCCGCCCCGCCCGGCCAGTTACGAACCCTTCCATACCACGGGCCCGCGCGTCCCCGCCTTCGTCATCTCCCCGCTCGTGGAGGCGGGCGCCGTGTTCAAAGGCAACCTCGATCATACCTCCATCCTCAAATTCATCGCCGAGAAATTCGGCAGCGGGGTCTACTCTCCCGACGTCGACGCCCGTAAGGTCGGGAACGTCTCCGAGGTCTTCACCCGCGCCCAGCCGAGAACGGACATCCCCCACATCGGGGATCCTCAACCCTCCGGCTTCACACCCGGCCACCAGGCCGCGTCGCCCATGCCGGCGGCCTTCCAAGCCGCCTGGCAACAGATGAAAAACCTGGATCCCGTGGGCGCGGCCAAGAAGTTCCCCGACCTGATGCGGCATTTCTGAGCCATGGCCGAAGGACCAAATAAAATGGCCGATGATTCCGCTGCCAAAGCACTTACCCTCGTTTGCACGATTACGGGCGGGGCGGGAACCTGCGACGTCAAAACCGAAAGCGAGACCATCCATTTCCCCAAATCGGGCTCGCAAGACTGCGCGGTCGCCGGCGGCGCCTATCGATGGCCCGTGGTCGCCGCAGTCCCGGGGAAAGGAAAGGTCGTCATCGAAGTCCGCAGGGGGGACGAAGTCCTGGATTCCTCCGAATTCACCTCCGATCCGGGCAGCGGTTGGCTCGACTTCGAGATCTAACCCGATGAGCCCATCCAAAGCCGCGCTATCGCTTCCGCTCCTGATCTTGGCCGCAACCGCCCTGGGCCGGGCGCAAAGCCTACGTCCGGCCCAGATCGCTCGCGACGCCAAATCCGATCGGCCATCATCGTTCTCTTCCTTCAACGAAAGGATCGCCCGGTATTATTCGGCGGCGGTGAAAGGCAACATCCTCTCCTCGCAGGACGGGGCTTTCGAGTTGAACGCATCCCTCTACGGCCTGCGTTCCATCTTCCATCCGGAATACGACGTGGACACGCTCTTGTTGGCGAACCCCCTCCAGCGCAACGTGAACTTAGGGTTGGAAGCGGGAATGGGCGACAGCGCCAAGGTGGACCGTATCGGGGGCAAGGTCCGTTGGGCCTTCATCAACCGCCGGGATCGGCTCGCGCATAATTTCGGGGAAGACCTCCGGCCCCGGATCAACGGTTTACTGGAGACCATGCATGCCGCCGATAGCGGCTATGTCGCCTACCTGGAAACCAACCTGGGCAAAGGCTCGGGGCCCTACAAGGTGTTCTACGATCAATACACCGCCTCCCAGAAAAGGTATACCGCCAGCCAGGATCCCAAGGATCTTGATCCGGTTTTCTACAAAAGGTACGGAGCCAAGTTACAGGCGGACATCCAAGGCATCAGGGATGCCGGCGATTCTATCGCCGCCGAAATAGATAAGCGCTTGTTGGCGACCGTCGAGATCTCCGCGGGCTACCGCATCGGCGAATCCGGGTATTGGGATCTCTCCCTGGAAGCCTACCGGGGCGTGGGAACCCGCGGCGAGGTCAAGGCCAACGCCGGCTATCGCATCACCGATTCGGCTTCGACCTGGTCCGGCTACCGATGGGAATTGCCCGTGGGCCTCGCCTACAATTTCGCCCTGACCAACGCATCGGAAAACCCGATTGAATTGACGGTCGCGGCCGGGACCGCTTTTTCGGGAATGGCGGGAACGGAGGGAGGCGGTTGGACCCATGGCCATTGGGCCAATGTATACGGCCTGGGCATCGCGCTGCCCATCAAAAAAGGCTTCTCCCTGCCCCTGCTGATCAAGAACGACAGTTTCACGGCCTGGCATGGAACCGCATCCGTCGAACTGAGCCTGAACGTGGAACCGGGCTAACCCTCCGCTCCCGGAAAGAAAGGACCGTAACATGCCGGATACCGGCCGAATCAAGCACGTCGTCCTCCTGATGCTCGAGAACCATTCCTTCGACCAGATGCTGGGCAGCTTCAAATCCCTGTATCCGGAAGTGGACGGCGTCGATCCGGCCAATCCCCGCGCCTGCGTCGACAAGGATGGGCATAGCTTCGCCCAGGCCGAAACCGACGAGGTGCAAACGG
>JAEKLQ010000075.1:0-24056 GCA_019509785.1 Fibrobacterota bacterium
GCCTGCTTCGAGAACATCCAAGGCGAACGCGAGATCCCCGATCACCCCCTGGTGAGGCAAACCATCAGCGACTGCCTTACCGAGGCCATGGACATCGAGGCCTTGGAACGGATCTTGGCCGACATCGAAGCCGGCCGCCTGAGCATCGAGGCCCGCGATCTCAAGGAACCCTCTCCCCTCTCGCAGGAAATCATCAATGCGCGGCCCTACGCCTTCCTGGACGACGCGCCCCTCGAGGAGCGCCGTACCCGCGCCATCCAGAGCCGCCGTTATCTCGATCCGGCGGACGCGGGCGATCTGGGCCGGCTCGATCCCCGCGCCATCGAAGCCGTGCGCGCGGAAGCCTGGCCCCAGGCGCGCAGCGCGGATGAACTGCACGATGCCCTGATGCTCACCGGCTTCCTCACCGAAGGCGAGATCGCGCCCTGGAGCGACCCGCTGGGGATCCTACAGGCCGAGAGCCGCGCGGCTTGCCTGCGTACCTCCGACGGCCATTCCCTCTGGGTTGCCGCCGAGCGCTTCCGGCAAGCCCTCACGGCGCTGCCGGGAGCGGAAGCCGCCTGGGTCGGCCCGCTCTCGCCGCCGGCCGGGAAAACCTGGGAGCCCGAAGCCGCCATGGTCGAAATCCTCCGTGGCCGCATGGAATCCCTCGGCCCGGTCACTGCCGCCCGCCTGGCCTCGGACGGCCTACCGCGCGACCGCGTCGATTACGCCTTGCTGGCCCTGGAACAAGAGGGCTTCGTCCTGCGCGGCCGCTTTACGCCCGATGCCCCTGATATCGAATGGTGCGAACGCCGCCTCCTCGCGCGCATCCACCGTTATACCTTGGCCAAGCTGCGCCGGGAGATCGAACCCGTCTCCGCCGCCGATTACATCCGGTTCCTGTTCTCATGGCAGGGCCTGGATACGGGGACCCCGGCCGGCGGGATCGACCTCGCCAAACCTTCCGGTCCGGAAGGCGTGGAAGCCGTGCTCTCGCGCCTGGAAGGTTTCGAAGCTCCCTGCGCCGCATGGGAAAGCGAAATCTTCCCCGCGCGCTTGGCGCGCTACGAGCCCGCCTGGCTCGATCTGCAATCCCTGACCGGCGATTACATCTGGGGCCGCGTCCGGCCCGGAGTACAGCCGCAAGGCGTGGAAGGCCGCAAGCCGGGGCCGGTGAAAGCCAGCCCAATCGCCTTTCTCGGACGGGAAAGGTTGGAGGCCTGGTTGGCTACCTCGGACGGCGAAGGCCGCCTCGCGCCCGAACCCGAATCCCCCGCGGCCCTGCGCGTCTTGGCCCACCTGCGCGCCCGCGGCGCGTCCTACTGGCGCGATCTCCTATGGGAGACCGGCCTGACCGTTTCCGAAGCCCGCGAAGCCATCGCCGAATTGGTCTCCCTGGGGTGGCTCACGTCGGACGGGTTCCGCGGTCTGCGGGCCCTGCTCGCCCCTCCCGACAAGGGCCCGGGCCTGGAGCGCGCGGGTCGCTGGTCGCTGTTGCGGGTCGTCGTGGGGTCCCAAGCCGCTCCCGAAGGCGGCGGAACGTCTCTCGCCGGCCCTGGGCCTTCTCCTTCCGGAAACCCCGTGGAGGCTCTCGCGCGCACCTTGCTGCGGCGTTACGGGGTCCTGTTCCGCAAGCTGGCCGATCGGGAAAACCTGGCCCCGGCCTGGCGCGACCTGGTGCGGGCGTTGCGCTTGATGGAGGCCCGCGGCGAAATCCGCGGCGGCCGCTTCGTGGAAGGCTTCTACGGCGAGCAGTTCGCCTTGCCCGAAGCTTTGGCCGGCCTGCGCTCATTGCGCAAGCGCGAGAAGACGGGGGCTTGGGTGACCCTCTGCGCCGCCGATCCCGCCAACTTGCAGGGCATCCTCACGCCCGGGCCGCGCGTGCCCGCAACGCGCGCCAACCGCGTCCTTTTCCGGGACGGCGAGCCCATCGCGGTGCTGGAGTCGGGCGAACTGCGCGTGCTTCCCGGCCATGAGCTGGATAACGCGATGGCTTTACGGCTCAAGTCGGCCTCCTGAGAGCCCCTAAGTTGCCGACCCTTCCGATTTTTGCGAATTTATCTAGACGTCGGCGAATCAGGAATTTTGATTCTGTTGCGCCCGTGAAACAGCGTTCGGCTCTGCCCCGAGGTGATTATTTGATGCGGCGGCTGTTCATCAACTAGATTTCGGTGCGTTGCAGGCGGGCCGGCAGAATTCCGATCCTTTCCCCCTGGCGCCCCGAAGGATCAAGAAAGACACCAGAATGTCGCAGAACCCCCAAGGAAGCAGCACCACCCAGGAGGGCACCACCCGCCCGGACGCCAAAATCCTGATCGTAGAGGACAATCCTTCTTTCCGTAAGATGGTGAAAGTCGTCCTGGAAGAGGAGAAATTCACGGTGATCGCGGCCGAGGATCTCAACGATGTGCTCAACCTCGCCAAGACCCATCAGCCGAACCTGATCCTCATGGACGTGGTGCTCGGCGAGCAAAGCGGCATCGACCTCACCCAGAAGCTGAAGGCCCAGCCTTATACCAGCTCCATTCCCGTCATCCTGCTCTCGGGCGCGCAGACCGACGAGGAATTCCAATTGCAGGGATTCGAGGAAGGCGCGGACGATTACATCCTGAAGCCGATTTCCAACGAACTGCTGGTCGCCAAGGTGCGCGCCGTGCTGCGCCGCTACGCTTCCGCCGAGGAACTCGCGGACGTGCTGCAAGCCGAGGGCCTGGCATTGGACGTGAAGGCCCGCAAGGTGCTGGTCTCGGGCCAACCCATCGCCCTCACGCGGAAGGAATTCGATCTGCTGACGGCCTTGCTGCGCAAGCGGGGCCAAGTCGTTTACACCACCCAGCTCTACCATACCGTCTGGGGCTACGGCGCCTCCGCCCCCGTCGACTCGCATACGGTCAAGGTCCACGTCTCATCCCTGCGAAGCAAGCTCGGCCCCGAGCTCGGGAAGAAGATCGTGAACGTTCCGGGGTTGGGATATCGCTTCGAGAACTGAGGGCCGCCCAAGGTGACGGCGCCGGTTCCCCCCAAGGGGTCGACCCGTCCCAGGGAACGGCATTCGCCGCCCTCCGGCGCCGCTTCCAGGATGCTGGACGCGCTTACCGATCTCGCGGCCCTGGCCGCCCGGGCTTGCGGGGTTCCCGCCGTCCTCATCCGCACCCCTGACTCCGTCTTCGAAGCGATGGCCGCATTCGGCGATGTCCATGCGGCGGATCTGGCGAATCGTCTTGTGATTCCCGTAACGAACGATCCTGAATCTTTCGGCTTGGATACCGAAACGTGCGAACTGGTCCTGCTGGATCGCTCCCCCATCGCGCTCTCCCCGGAAAAGGCGTGCCTGGCGGAAGGACTTGCCCGGCAGGCCGGGGCCTTGCTGGAACTGGGCGGAAACCCCGGCGGATCGGGCGGGGAATCCGGGCCGGAAACTTCGCTCGTCGACGAGCAGTTCCGCGACATCCTGGAGCTCGTCCCGGATGCCATGTTAGTGCACGCCCAGGGCCGCATCCTCTACGTGAATTCGGCCATGGTCCGCCTCGCCGGCGCCAAGGATGCGTCTGCCTTGATCGGAATGCCGGTCACCAGCCTCTTCGCCCCGGAATCCCGCGAAGCCGCCGAGGGCCTCGTCGAGGACGCTTACGAAAAGGGGCTGCCGACCACCCGGCGTACCTACAAATTCCGGCGGTACGACGGGAAGGAAATCCCCTTGGAACTGGCCTCTATGGCCCTCCGCCTGGAAAGCGGCGATTGCCGCCTGGTGGCGGTCCGGGACTTGACCAGCCGCGTGGAAGCCGCCGAAACGCTACGGGAAAGCGAAACGCGCTTCCAGGCTTTCATGGACCAAAGCCCCGTGACGGCCTGGACCAAGGACGGGGACGGGCGCTTCATTTACGCCAATCGCAGTATGCGGGAGTTCCTCGGCGCCCCGGCGCATGGCGATATCAATGCCTATTTCGATGGCTTCCCGGAAAGATTCCGCAAGGAAATGATCGAAAGCGATCAGCAGGTGTTGGAGGGGAAGCCCGTCCAAAGCATCGAACGGTTCCCCGGGCCGGACGGCGCGATGCGCAGTTGGTGGGTCAACAAATTCCCGTTCACCGGCAAGCACGGGCAAAGGCTCATCGGTGGCATCGGCCTGGAAACCACGGAACGGGAAAAGGCGGAAGCGCGCACCCGCGTCTTCGCCGACATCTTCCGGAATATCCAGGTGGGCGTTTTCGTGTGGAAGCTGGAAGGCCCGATCGAAAGCGCCAGCTTCCGCTTGCTGGCCACCAATTCGGCCGCGGCCCGGATGACCAAGCTTTCCATCGAGGATCTCATCGGGAAGACCATGCAGGAGGCCTTCCCGGGGGTCCACCGATCGGGCTTGGCCCAAAGCTGCGCGCAGGTGATCGCCACCGGCCAGTCCCTCGAGCTCGGGGATGCTCCGTGCGGGGGACCCGGCTCCCTCTACACTTCCAAAGTCATCCCGCTGCCCAACGATACGGTGGCCGTGGTCTTCGAGAACGTGACCGAGGAGCGGAAGAACCGCGAAGTACTGCGGCAGAGCGTGGAACGCTTCGAGCTGATCGCCAGGGCCACCAACGACGCGGTTTGGGAATGGAAGCCGGCCGGCGGGGAAACCTGGTGGAACGAGCGCCTCTACCAGCTTTTCGGGTATCCGCCCGGAACCTTGCCCGGCATGGAAGCCTGGGAGGCCCGCCTGCACCCCGAGGACCGCGAACGGGCGCTGGCGTCCCTGCGACAGGTCCTGGAAGATGGCGCCCATACCTGGGTGCGGGAATACCGGATCTCGCGGCTGGACGGTTCCGTCGCGCACATCTACGAGCGCGGCTACGCGCTGCGGGACGAAGACGGCAAACCCATGCGCATGTTGGGAGCCATGCTCGACATCAGCGATCTGAAGCGGGCCGAGGCCGCCGTCCGCGAAAGCGAAAACCGCTACCGGCTCCTCTTCCTGAACAACCCCCAATCCATGTGGCTGTTCGATCCCGGGACCTTGCGCTTCCTGGACGTGAACGATGCCGCCCTGGCCCGCTATGGCTACACCCGCGGGGAATTCCTCGCGCTCAGCCTGAGGGACATTTGGGTCGAGGAGGACAGGCCCAAACTGGAACCGGTGATCGAGGAGTTGCGGCGGAAGCGTTCGCTCAGCGGGGTGCGCCGGCATCGCCTCAGGAACGGCACCGTCGTGCATGCCGAGGTCTTCTACCATTTCATCCGCTTCCCCGACCAAGACGCGGTTATCGCGCTTTCCAACGATATCACCGACAAGCTCGAAGCCTTGGAACGCTTGCGCCATAGCGAAGAACGTTACCGCACCTTGGCCGCCATCTCCCCCGTAGGCTTATATCGGGTCGATCTCAAGGGCCGATGGATTTTCGTAAACGAGCACATGTGCCGCCTCCTCGGCCGTAAGCCAGGGGAATTGGTGGGATCCGAAGCCCCTCCGATCATGCATTCCGACGATGCCGATTGGGTGAAAGAGGCCTGGTATGCCGCCCAAGCGGAAAAGCGGCCGTTCCACGCCGAGTACCGCGTCCTGGCCAAGGACGGCCGGATCATTTGGGTGATGGGAAACGCCCTGGCCGACAAGGCCCCCGACGGCACACCCATCGGTTTCGTAGGAACCATCACGGATATCACGGAGCGTAAGCAGGCGGAGATCCTCTTGGCCTGCCAAAAGCGGACCCTGGCCCTCATCGCTTCGGGCCTGCCCTTGCAGGACGTGCTGGAAAGCCTGGTGCAATCGGTGGAACGGGAGTCGGCGGGCGGGATGGGCGCGGTGCTGCTATTGGACGACCCGGCCGGGAGCCTGGCCTGGACCGCGTCGGCGGCGCTTCCGGAAGGTTTCCGTTCCCGTTGCGGCCCGATCCCGTTGGGCGAAGCCGGCGGCCCCCTGGGCCTTGCCGCCGAGCGGAAGGAATCGATCGTGTCCGCCGATTTGCCGCCGGATGGAACGGGACATCAGGGCCCGGCAAGGGAATTCGGCCTGCGCGCGTGTTCTGCCCGGCCCATCCTGGGATCCCACGGGGAGCTTCTGGGGGTTTTCGCTTTCTTCTACGGCCAGGCGGGCGAACCGCCCGCCTACGACACCCAACTCATGGAGACGGCTTCGGATCTGGCCGTGATCGCCGTCGAGCGCCATGGCCAGGAAGAGATCGCCCGCAAGAACCAGGATTTGCAAGAGCAGAACCTGCGCATCCTGGAAGCCAGCCGCATGAAAAGCGAGTTCCTGGCCAACATGTCCCATGAGTTGCGCACCCCGCTCAACGCCATCATCGGCTTTTCGCAATTGCTCATCGACCGCAAGGTGGGCCCGATGAACGATAAGCAGACGGAATACATGGGCGATATCCTGGACGGCGGGATGCATTTGCTCCGGCTCATCAATGACGTGCTCGACCTGGCCAAGATCGAGGCCGGCAAGATGCAACTCTACCGCGAGGAGATCAGCGTGGCCCAGGCCATGCGGGAAGTCTGCGACATCCTCTTGCCCATGGCGCTCGGGAAAAACGTAACGGTCCGGCACCAGGCCGGGCCCGGCGCGGACGAGGCCTTCTTGGACGGCCGTAAGGTCCGCCAGGTGCTTTACAATCTGGTCTCCAACGCCATCAAGTTCTCCAAGCAAGGCGGACGCGTCGAGGTCCGTTCCCGCGCCGATGGCCACGGCGGGCTCACCTTGGAAGTCGCCGATCAGGGCATCGGAATCCACCAGGATGACTTGGGTAAGCTTTTCCAGCAATTCCAACAGCTCGACTCGGGATCGGCCCGGCACTATCCGGGCACGGGCCTGGGCCTGGTCATCACCAAGAAACTGGTCGAGCTGCACGAGGGAACGGTCGCGGTGGAAAGCAAGCCGAACGTGGGGAGCGTTTTCTCCGCGCATTTCCCCCTCGTCCCCGGTGAGGAGTGATTTGACCGGCCGCATCCTCGTGGTCGACGACAACTTGGCGAACCTGAAATTGGCCGGCGATCTCTGCGAGTGCGAAGGATATCAAGTGGATCGGGCCCAAAGCGCGGAAGGGGCCTTGGAAGCGATCGCCCGCCGCCGCCCCGATCTGATCCTGATGGACTTGGCCTTACCCGGAATGGATGGGCTATCCCTGACCCGCGCGCTCCGCGACCGCGCCGATACGCGGCACATACCGGTAGTCGCCCTGACGGCTTTCGCGATGAAGCATGATGAGGAAAGGTCCCGCCAGGCCGGCTGCGACGCCTACCTGGCCAAGCCCATCGATACCCGGGCCCTCCCGGAATTGCTCTCCCGCCTGCTGGCGCGGCCGTCTCTCCCGGCCTAACCGGGGTATCGTCACGGCACGATGATATCGCCGCGATAACGCCGGAAGCGGCCAAGCCCGAAATCGAAATCCATGCGCCACAGGAAACGGCCTGGCCCGACCAGCTTCCCTTGATCGTCCTTGCCGTCCCAGGCTACGTAGGAACTCACGCCGCGGTTCTTTTCGCCTTCGGTCCGATTGAAGATGGAGAAGCGCGTGGAAAAGGTCCGCACCGTATCGCTATCTGCGTTGACTACGCGGACCGTCAGGGAGTAGCAGGAGGTGGTGGTAATGCGTATCGCCGCCGCGCTGCCGGCCGGCATGGTATCCGCGCTGGCCGATCCCGCCGGGAAAACCTCGGCGCAGGCCGCGGCGCTGAAGGGGAATTCATCCAGGGTGGCTGTGGTATCGAGGATCCAAGGGCCGGGAGGGTCCCCGGAATAAGGCGATGCGGGGTCGCCATCGCAGGCGCTCAAGCATGCCGTCAAGGAAACGCCTGCGAGGGCGAATAGGGACAAGCCTATGGTCGTGGCCACGAAGCCGGCGGACCTTCCGTTCCGGGAACGTTGCATGCCCCAATTGTACTTCGCCGGAGGCCGGCGGGCAAAGGCCGCGAGGGCGGACTAACGGGAATGCGCGGCGCGCGTGCGGGCGGCCTTGCGCGCGGATGCCGAGCGCGCGGACTTCGATCGCGCCCCTGCGGCCCGGCCCCCCATTTTTCCGCCCTTCTTGGCCGGCGCTTTGTTCTCCGCCTTGCCGCGGCCCGATCCGCGTTTCTTGCCTCCGCCCGTGCTCTTATTGACCGTGGCCCAAGCGCGCCGCTCCGCCTCTTTGTCGGGCACTCCGCGCTTTTCGTATCCCTCTTCGATGTGTTCGGCCTGACGCTGCTGCTTGTCCGAGTAAGCGGACTTCTCGCCTCTAGGCATGTGAATCCTCCCTTGCTTCGGGTGGTCCCGTTTCTTTCAAGATAAAGTTTTGACGGGACGGGGGATCGGCGGCGACCCTGGAGCAATCAGCGGCGGAAATCGTCGGTCGCGCGCACCAGTTCCCGCATCAGGCTCGGCTCGGTAGCCGAATGCCCGGCATCGGGAACGAGGCGGAACTCCGATTGCGGTAGGGCGCGATGCAGATCCCAGGCGGACTCGGACGGGCAGGCCATGTCGTAACGGCCTTGGATGATGAGCGTCCGCAGGCCCGCCAGGCGGCCGGCGTTTTCCAAAACGTGGTTTGGCGCGGGAAGGAACAACCCGTTGCGGCAATAATGGTTCTCGAGGCGCGCCAGCGACAGCGCCTGCCGGTCCGCCGACATTTCCCGCAGGAAGGCCTCGTCCGGGATCAATTTGCAGACCGAAGCCTCCCAAAGGCTCCAGGCCTGGGCCGCGCGCATGCGTTCTACCGGGTCCTCGGAAACGAGGCGCTTATGGTAAGCGGTCATGAGATCGCCGCGTTCGGAGGGCGGGATGAAGCGAAGATAGCGTTCGAAGGCTTCGGGGAAGATGCGGGAGGCGCCTTCCTGGTAGAGCCAATGGACTTCGTGAGGGCGGCCCAGGAAGATCCCGCGCAGGATAAGGCCGGAAACGCGCTCGGGCCAGCGGATGGCGTAGCACAACCCCAGCAGGCTGCCCCAACTCCCGCCGAACACCAGCCATTTCTCCACGCCCACCGTGGTCCGCAACATCTCGATGTCGTTGAGGAGATGCTCGGTCGTGTTCTCTTCCAATTCGGCCAAGGGTTGGCTGCGCCCCGCCCCGCGTTGATCGAACAGGATCACGCGGTAATGCGCGGGGTCGAAAAAGCGCCGATGCTTGGGTCCGATTCCCGCCCCGGGCCCGCCATGCAGGAACACCACCGGCACGCCCCGGGGATTGCCGACCTCCTCGAAATAAAGGGCATGAATGGGGGATACCTGCAAGGTACCCGTGCGGTAAGGTTCGATTTCGGGATAAAGCACGTCTTCGGCCATGCGGCCTAAAATAGCATTACCATCGGCCCTGACATGGGCTCCGGAATCCTTTGGGGAAGCGGCTTTCCATGTTTTAATTGTTAGAAGAGACCCCGCCCTGAGTCGTCCGAATTCGCGATCGGAGGAAATCCCGCGGGGGTGCTCCAAGGGGGTAGCCCATGCTGATGCAGGAAGGATTTTCGGAAGGAATGCCGATCCAAGTGCCTGCGGGCACTTCCATCCTCGACGCCGAATTACAGGTCCCGGAAGGCGCGAGCGGACTTATCGTTCTGACGCAAGCGGGCGGGCGCCCGCGCTACGCGCAACGGGTGCAGAGCCTAGCCGAATGCATGCTCAAGGAAGGCTACGGGATCCTGATCATGGATCTGCTCACCGAAGAGGAAGCCGAAATCGGCAAGGACGCGGGCGAAGCCGAGTGCTTCGAAGAATCGATGCTCGACGAGCGTCTGGACGATTCCCTCACGTGGTTGGGGGATCAACCCGAAACCATGGGACTGGCGTTAGGCTTGTTCGGGATCGGACCCGGGGCGCGCGCCATTTTCCCGGCCGCCGCTTCCCATGCCGTTGAGATCGCGGCCCTGGTGGCCGCGGGGATGGACGTGCCCCCGGAAGCCCGGGCCTTGCGCGCGGTCCGCTCCCCCGCCCTCATTATCGCGGGAGAGCAGGAGGGCCCGGAATCGGACGCGGCTCGCGTAACATACGGTCTGATCCCGGCGCGTAAGCGCATCGAGATCATTCCCGGATGCTCGCTGGGACGGGAAGATTCGCGCACCTCGGAAAAGCTGGCCCGCTTGGCCTGCCACTGGTTCGGGCAGAACATGCGTTAGGCCTGCGCGCCGGTTCCAGGGTGGGACCGGAAGGAAGCCGCGCGGCTACATTCCGTAGGTGACGTTGAAGCGCAAGGAGCGGCCCGCGCTCAAAGGCGCGGAGTGGGTGGAACCGTTCGGCAGCCCCACCTCTTCGGTTCCCCACACCAATTCCTTGTACTTGAGACGCAGGTAGGTGTTGGCCCCGATCGCGTACTGGAAGCCCGTTTCCAGGCCCATGGTATCGTACTCGAAGCTGGCGTCGTCCTTGAGGGCGAAGAACTCGAGGTTGAAGCGCACGCCCGCGGTGAAGCACAATCCGGGCGACAGGAAACGTCTCACCTCGACGTAATCGGCATCCCACTTGAGCTTAGTCCGATCGCTTACCCGCCATTCGATGAAGATGAGAGGATAGGGAACGGCCTTATGGAAATACTGCTGCACGTCCAGTCCCAGTCCCCAGTTGAATGCCGTAGATATGGTCCAGAAATGCGAATAGATCCACTCCGTATTGAAATCCATCAGCCCCATGTCGGCGAAATCGCTGTTGATCCCGAGCGCGCCCATCACCAGGGAAGTCTGCCCATTGCGCCCGTTCCAGGTGGCGCCGCCGCTCAGCCAATAGCGCTGGAGCATCCCATCGTTCAGCTTCGCGCCCTGGTACACGATGTCGCGATCCATGAGGGTGCTCTTCATCTCGCCGAAGAACTCCGTGTTCCCGATTTTGCCGGCGGGGAAGGACAATTGGCTGGCGATGCGCCAGGCGCGATTCACCTTGGCCGGGGCCAGGGCCGGCCCCTGGAAGCGAGTGCCGCCAAGGGCGGGATAGGGCTCGAACTCCAAGAAGGCGAAATCGATGGCCGGATCCTGGGCCGAAAAGGCGTTCTCCGACGCCTTAGGAAGTCCCATATGGAACAGCGCGATCGCGCCTATGCCTATCGCTTTGATCCGCATACGTCGAAGGGTATACTCATAGAATGAAGCCGCTCAGCGAGCAACTGGCTTTTTATCGGTCCTACCACCGGTCCTTGGGATGTAAGGCTACTCATTTTTTCGGCGTTCCGCTCGTGACATTCGCTATCCTGGTGGCCTTGGGATGGCTGTCTTTCCCCTGGCCCGGGGGGCATTTCACGGGAGCGATGGCATTCGTCCTGGGGACCCTGCTCTATTATTTCCGATTGGACGCGCTTTTGGCAACCCTGATGACCCTGATAATGATCCCGACGGTTTGGGCCGCCGATTGGGCCTCCAGGCTTCCGTTTCCGGGCACGCTTTGGGTATTCCTAGGGTCCCTGGCCTTAGGGGTGGGTTTCCAGGCCTGGGGCCATATCCTGGAAGGGAAACGCCCCGCCCTGGTCGATAACTTCTTCCAGGCCGTGTTCACATCCCCGTTGTTCCTATTGATCGAGGCCTTGGATAGCTTGGGTTGGAAGCTGCGACGCCCGGCTGCGTAAGCAGCGGCCTCCCGCCATGGCGCAGACCATGGGGATAGCGCAGGCCAAAGGGATAGCGTAGGCCGGGGCGACGGGTCGGCTACTTGTGGCCGACGGAGGTCAACGACCCCATTTGCTCTTCTGACCTCTGGGCGGGCGCAGGCTTGCGGTAGCGGGTTCCGAAAACCACGTCCCACATGCGCATGGTAACCCCGTAGTTATGATCCGGGAATTGATGGTGCACGCGGTGGTAGGCCTTGAGCTTACGGGACCAGGTGGAACGTATGACCCAATGATGATGGCTATGATGCACCACGGAATACCATACGAAGCCGACCAGCCAGCCGGCCACGACGCTGGCGAATCCGTGAACCCCCCCGCGCACGGTGACGCAATACCATAAGGAGAGCATGGTAGCCGTGGTAATGAACCAGGGCATGCCGATCAGCTGCTGGGTATCGATATGGTGGATATGATGGCCTTCCCCGAAAATCCCCTCCGGCTGATGGTAGATCCAGCGGTGGAAGCCGTATTCGGTGAAGCCCCATAGGATAAAGCCGATGGTAAAGGCGGCGCAGGCTTGCCAGAGGCTCACCCCATGGGTCAGCTCCCAGCCCAGGAAAAAGGCCGCGGTGGAAAAGTCGGCGACAAAGGCGAACCAGTAGTTAAAGGTGCCCATGGCGAAAGCCTTTAACAGCCTGCGGCGCGTCTCAGCGTCGGAAATAAGGCCTTGAAGCATTCAGCGACGTCCTTCCAGTTGCCCGACCGGAAAATCGGAAACCACGGGCGGGCCGCCCGAATCGACCACCATATTTAACAAGAAATGGGGCTCATTCAAATAGGTTCCGGATTAACGTTGGTGCCTTATTGACGAGGGAACGGCCCAAAAAAGTTGCCGCGACGGTCAAAACGGCATTCCAAGCCGAGCCGGACCCCGAGGGAGGGTCTTGGCCTTGCGATAAACCGGATAGATGCATTGTTTGGATTCATGATCATCCCCCATGAGAACCGGAAAAGCGCGGGCGTCCGGTCGCGCTCCGGGAGCCGAAGCCGGAAGTGGCTGATCGCTTTAGCCATAGTGGTGGCGGTTCTGATCGGCCTCCGCCTCGCGCTCGCTCCGGTCATCCTGCATATCGCGAACCGGAAGCTGGATCAGATCCCGGAATACCGCGGGCACATCGGGGGCGTGGAACTGGCCCTCTTGCGCGGGGCCTACCAAATCAAGGACGTTTCCCTGCGCAAGGTGGAAGGCGCCTCCACGGCCCCCTTCTTCGCCGCCGATCTGGTGGACATTTCCGTGGAATGGGGCGCCTTGCTTCACGGGAAATGGGTGGGCGAAGTGGAATTGCATGGGCCACGCCTCAATTTCGTGGTGGCCCAAACCAAGCAGTCTTCCCAGACCCATATCGATTCCTCCTGGGAAGATCGCAGCAAGGAGCTCTTCCCCCTCGACATCAACCGCTTCACGATCCATAACGGCGAAATCCATTTCCGCGACTTGACCCGCACCCCCAAGGTGGACATCCACCTGGACCAAATCGAGGCCTTGGCGAAGGGGCTGACCACGCGCCCGCGCGGAGGCGAAGCCCTGCCCGCGACCTTCCACGCCACCGGTAGGGCCATGAATCATGCCAAGCTGCGCCTGGACATAAAGCTCGACCCCTGGGCCCGCTACCCCACCTTCGATATGGACGGCGAGCTGACCGGGCTGGAGTTGAAGACGCTCAACGACTTCCTCAAGGCCTACGCCAAGGTCGACGCCGAAGGCGGCTCGTTCTCCCTCTACACCGAGATGGCCGGGGACAACGGCAACTTCAAGGGCTACGTGAAACCCATCCTGAAGGACGTGAGGATTTTCTCCCCCGGCAAGAAGAACGAAGGCGGCCTACTGGAATCGGCCTGGCAGGCCTTGGTCGGCGGCGTGGAGGAAGTCCTGGAGAATAAGCAGAAGCATCAATTGGCCACCCAGGTTCCCTTGGCCGGGAAGTTCAAGAATCCCAGCGCCGGCATCTGGGCTTCGGTCGGATACCTGCTGCGCAACGGTTTCGTCCGCGCCCTAAGCCCCAGCCTGACCCACTCCGTGAGCTTCCTGGACGTGAGCGGGGGCAAGGACGCAGGCATCACCCCCAAGGACGCGAAGAAGGCGGAAGAGAAGGCGAAGAAAGAGCCTTAGCGCCCCCGCGGGCTTCAGGCTCCTAGAAGCTTAGGCTCCTTTGCATCCCCCCAAGCCCTTGCATTCGTTCTTGCCCTTGCAATCATGGGCCTTGCCCATCTTCGACTGATCCATCCCCATCTTCTTGGCGGCGGCCTTGAGATCCTTCTTGGACATCTTGCATCCGCCCATTCCCTTGCATTCGTTCTCTCCCTTGCAGCCGTGCTTGGCGGGCATGGCGGCGGAAGAGTCCCCGGCGGCAGGAGCGCTGACGCCGGCTTCCTGCTTATTGGTCGCGGGGGCCTTGTCCTCGGCGAAGGCGGCGTTGGCGAGATAGCCTGCGGCGATGCCGGCGATGGCGAGCTGGGCGAGCGAATTGAGGGAGAAGGATTGGGGCTTCATGGAAAGGTTCCTTTCGTGCGGGGGTAAATCAGGTCCGCTGCGCGTCTGTCCCGGGTAGCCATGGGATGTTACGGGACGTTTTAACATTCTTGAGGCGAAATAGAGGGAATGCGCCAATCGGAATGGACAGCGGGCGATTTCGTTTACGGTTACATTGGCCGGTACTTTGGTATACTGAAGAAGCCTTTGGAAGTTTCCCTCCGAATCGCTTAACGGCGTAAGAGACCGGATCCGACAAGGTATACAAGAACAATGGATTCCCCGGTAAAGCCGCTGAACCATGGAGGTTCGGCAGATGGAAGTTGGCGGGAAACTCAAATTCGGCAAAGCCGATGATTTTCAAAGCGAATTAAAGCGGCGGGTAGACGAATATTTCCGGACCACGGGGCGGCGTCAGCGCGATTGCCCGCTCATGTACGTGAAGACGGGAATCATCCTCTCCGTATACGCGCTTTCCTACGTCCTTCTGGTCTTCTACGCGACCGGGTGGTGGCAAGCAGTTCCCTTGGCCATCCTTCTCGGCTTGACCACGGCCGAAATCGGCTTCAACATCCAGCACGACGGTTCGCATCGGGCCTATTCCGACCGCCAGTGGATCAATAAGCTGATGGCCATGACCTTGGATCTGATCGGAGGCAGCTCCTACATCTGGCATTGGAAGCACGACATCTTCCATCATACCTACGTCAACATCACCGGCCACGATGCCGACATCGACATCGGGGTGTTCGGCCGCTTGAGCCCGCATCAGAAGCGTTACCCGTTCCATCGCTGGCAGCACTTCTACCTGTGGCCGTTGTACGGGGTCCTCGCGATCAAATGGCATCTGTTCGACGATTTCCACGACGTCATCAAGGGGCGAATCGGGGAGCACCGGGTCCCGCGGCCGAGAGGCCGGGAATGGGTACTCTTTTTCGGAGGCAAGCTGGTTTTTTACGGCCTGGCCTTCGTTATCCCCATGCTGATCCATCCGGTAATGACGGTGCTCTTCTTTTACGGAGTGGTGGCGGTGGTAACCGGAATCGCGCTCAGCATGGTCTTCCAAGTGGTCCACGTAGTGGAAGAGGCGGGCTTCCCCATGCCCCGGCCCGATACCGGCTGCATCGAAAATACCTGGGCGGTCCATCAGGTGGAAACGACGGTGGACTATGCCAGGAACAGCCCGAGC
Organism: Fibrobacterota bacterium; assembly: GCA_019509785.1. NCBI lineage: Bacteria > Pseudomonadati > Fibrobacterota > Fibrobacterota bacterium. Next base: position 15,178 of record JAEKLQ010000075.1, read on the forward strand.
GTGATCTGGCTGGTCGGCGCGTTGAATTTCCAAATCGAACATCATATGTTTCCCCGCATAAGCCACGTAAACTACCCGGCCATTTCCGGACTGGTGGAGGCGACTTGCCGGGATTTCGGCGTCAGATACTCCGAACACGAATCCTTCCGGGCGGGCCTGGCCTCGCACTTCCGTTGGTTGCGGCGCATGGGGTTGGCCGCCCAGACCACAGGCTGATCGCCCTCATCACAAATTTAAGTGGTCGGAAACTTTTCCTTTGGCATACAGGGGGGATCGGGGGAAAAAAGCTTGGGGGGGAGAATGGAGCCACTTCCCGGAATTGAACCGAGGACCCACGCTTTACGAAAGCGTTGCTCTACCAACTGAGCTAAAGTGGCGTGAAGGGGGAATTTAACCAATTATACGGTTTTTCAAAAGGGGAAGGCGCCAAAACGGTTCAACCGCGCCGCCGAAAAAATAGGGATCCCGAATCCTCCCGGCCCCGCAGGGCCGGGAGCGCAAGGAATGCTATTGGAAGAACTGGGTGTGCTGGATTGATTCGGTACCGGCAGCATCGTTGTCTATGAGCACGATATTCCCAGTTTTAAAGCCATCCGACAGCGAAACGAAGTAAGGGAATACCCTGGAACCATTGACGAAGGAAATGATGTTACCGTTGGACATCCCCGTACCGAGGCTGTTCATGATGACATACAAGTGTGGATCGGCCAAAGGGACGCCAATAATGGGGCCTACCGGGTCGGCGTGGAAATCATTGGCCCCCCGGCTATTGTATACGAGCCCGCCGAGTTTGCGAATGGGATTTTGGATGAAGAAGTCGCAAGTCGGACAGCTCGGCCGGATGAGATCCATGTTCAAAGAGACTGTTTTCGCAGAGCTGGAGTTGCTGTAAGGATAGACCATCACCATGAAATACCCGTTTTCCCCGGCTTGGAAGGTGTAGTTGAAAAAGGAGGAGAGATCGCCGGGCCCCGCATCGTCGTTCCAAGCGAGGATCTTGAAACTCGCCTGGCCTAATGCGGGAACGACCCCATTATTGATGAAATTGGAATTATTGAATTGGATCAGCACCGCGACGGGATCCGATGTGCCGACGTTGATAACGTTCAAGGACGTCGCACGAAAAACCACCTCATCGCCCGGAACGGCATGGAAAACGAATTTCGAAATCTGGGCGCAATTCCCCGTTGCGGTAAATACCTGAGTGGAGGCGGCCTTCCCCAGGGCCGTCGCGTCCTGGGGCTTCACCTCTTCGGCTGAAGCCGCGGGGAAGCCGAATTTCCTGTCAAGGGCAACAAGACCTTTATCGAAAGAGTCCTCCGATCCGGCCTTGAGCTTCTGTACTTCAAGGGCGTAATCGGGTTTGCTGTCCGCGCGCGTTTCATTGGGGGCTTCTTGTTGGCACCCCAACAAGGCGAGAAGAGTTCCGCTCAGACAAGCGGCGCCAGAGATATTGAGAATTCGGTTTATTCGGTTCATGGGCCCTCTATCAGCTATGGTTTGCTTATTGCCGGACGGATGCGAGGATCTCGGGGAAACGCCCCCTTTATTCGAACGCTCCCGTGTCATTGGATGCTCGAGTTCGATTTCTTGACTCGGGATGCGGAGGGGGCTCCTCGATTGGGCATTCGGATCAGCCTGCCCGCGCGGTCGCCTTTTTTACGAGCGAGGCGGTTTATGCTGGCAAAACCAGGGCTATCATAAACCCGTCGTAGCCTTTCAGCCCAACCGTCTGGATCACGGTCGCGCTGAGGCGAGGATTTCGGCCGATCTCTTCCAGAAACCTTCGAACGCCAACCACATTCTGGTCCATGCTCCGCGCGTCCGCCACGGCCCCGTTTCGAACTACGTTGTCGCCCACGATCACGGTCCCAGGGCGCGAGAGCTCTAGGGCCCACCGCAAATATTCCGGATTGTTCGGCTTGTCCGCATCCAGGCTAACCAGTCGGCTTGGCACCAGAGTCTCAATGTATCGATCGACCTCATCCCATGGATTCACGCAGCCGCCCTCCTTCGACCAAGTCCAGCCCCCGAAAATTTAGCCCGCTCGGGAGCCAGCCCAACGGGCGTAAGCCCCCTACTTGTTCGGCTCCTCGTAAAAATCGCAAGCACGGATCTCCAGGCCTCCCGCGAGGTATCGGGATATATGCGGCCCGGGATGCTTCATCGAAACCGCGAGGGCTTCGTCCATATCCTTGGCCTCCACGATGAAAAAGGCTCCCGCCTGTTCCTTGGCGTCGACCCAGGGGCCTTGGGTCACCTCGGGTTTGCCGCCCTTGGGCCCACGGATGCATTTCCAGGATTCTGGTTTGCTCTGGGAGGCGACGAAATCCACCTTGCCGGTGGCTTTGAATTCGATATCGTGGACCTTGCATTCGGCTATCATGGCCTCGAGCTTGTCCTTGGGCATGGCTTCGAATTGCTTCACGTCGTAGTAGCAGAGGACGAGGTATTTCATAGGGTTCTCCGGTTAGGAGGGCCTGTATCGGCCCTTCACCAGATAGTCGTTCGCCCCTCGCGGATTCGACATCGGGGGGCCTCGTCACCCCCCTCTGGCCGGTAACCGGTTAGTCAGGGATTTCGGGTTCGACCAGCGCCTTGAGTTGGCTGAGCGACTCCTGCCAGCCCAGGTAGCAGGCCTCGGGCGGAATCGCGTCCGGCACGCCTTCTTGCGTAATGGTTATTTCCGTCCCCACGGACACCTTCTTCAGGTTGACGGTAACCTGCATTTCCCCCGGCAGGTTGGGATCGTCGAACTTGTCCGTGTAGCGGATCCGCTCGGGCGACAATTCCGCGAATTTTCCTCCGAAGGAATGACTATTTCCGGTGGTGAAATTCGTGAAGGACATCTTGTAAGTGCCCCCGACCTTGGCCTCGTGGTGGTGCATCTTGGCGGTGAAGCCGTTGGGCGGCAGCCATTTGACCTTGGCGTCGGCGTCCACGAAGGCCTTATAGACCCGTTCGGGCTTGGCGGTAAAGACGCGATGCAGACGGATGGTATTGGTACCCATGTTACTCTCCTTCGGGCAGGCTCCCGGAGCTGCATTGCGCCGGGATTCGCCCATATCCAAACGACGATCGAACCAGGCCGGAATCGACACGGTCCAAAATAAATCGTTCAGTTCGGCATAGCGATGGTTTTGGCCCGGCAAAATTCGATTGGGCGGATTTCGATGCCCCACCCCATGTTTTCGCCCAGGTTGGCGGCCGGATGCATGGAAGCCAGCTGAATGGCCTCTTGCATGTCCTTGGCTTCGAGCAGGAAGAAGGAACCCAGTTGTTCCTTGGTTTCGACATAAGGGCCATCGGTGACGGAAGGCTTGCCATTTTTGGGCCGCACCGACACCGTGGCCTTGGTGGCGGCCAGGGAGGCCACCATTTCCATTTTGCCGGTGGCATTCAAAGCCTGGTCCAGCGGTTCGCACTTGGCTACGACCGCTTTTAAATCGTCCGGAGACATGGCATCGAAAGTTTTCTCATGGTAATAGGCGAGGGCCAGGAATTTCATCGGGACTCCTTCAGGGTGATGGTTCGAGTTCGGAAAGACGTTGTTCCAGGAAGCGCCGATCGGGACCTTGACCGGCCAGCGTCAACGCGCGTCGATAGGCCGCGGCGGCCTCTTCTTTACGTCCCAGTCGCCGCAGCAGATCCGCCCGGGCCGAATGGGTCAGATGGTATTCGCTCAGGGCTTCGCGCGAGGGCGAATCGTTCGCCAACAGCCCGTCGATGATGCGGAGGCCCGCCTCCGGACCGTCCCGCATGGCCACCGCCACCGCCCGGTTCAGTTCGACAATGGGAGATGGATCGGCGCGCAGAAGCACGTCGTAGAGCCCGGCGATTTGCGCCCAGTCGGTGGCCTGGGGCGTGGCGGCCTCGGCATGCACGGCGGCGATGGAAGCCTGCAAGGTATAGGGCCCGAAGCGCCGGGACAAAAGGGCCGCTTCCGCCAAGTCCGATCCTTCGCGGATGAGATCCTGATCCCATAGGGCGCGGTCCTGGTTCTCCATCAGGATCAATCCGCCGGCGTGGGAGATGCGGGCGGCCCGACGGCTTTCGTGCAAGAGCATCAATCCCAACAACCCTTTGGCCTCCGGTTCGGGAAGCAATTCCACCAGCAATCGCCCCAAGCGGATGGCCTCGCCGGAGAGATCGGGCCGGGCCACTGCGTCCCCGGAGGACGCGGAATATCCTTCGTTGAAGACCAGGTAGAGAACGCGCAAGACCGCGTCCAGACGCTCGGGGCGCTGCTCCGGGGCCGGCACCTCGTAGGGGATGCGGGCCTCGCGGATCTTGGCTTTGGCCCGGACGATACGCTGGGCCACGGTGGTGGCCTCCGTGAGGAAGGCCCGGGCGATGGCCTCGGTCGTAAGGCCGCAGACTTCGCGCAAGGTCAAGGCGGTCTGGGCATCCGGAGCCAAGGCTGGATGGCAGCAGGTGAAAATGAGACGGAGGCGATCGTCTTCCAAGCCCGCGTCTCGCGGGCCGCCCGCGTCCGATGGGCCGCCCACTTCCCGCGTATCGTCCACCTGCGGACCCCCGCCTCCCTGCACGCCCGACGCTTCGCCGTTTTCCCCCTGCAACTCCGCTTCCCCTTCGAAATGCTTCGCCAATTCTTCCGCGCGTTCGTCGAACCGGGCGCGCCGCCTAATGCCATCAATGGCCTTGAAGCGTCCCGCGGAAACCAGCCAGGCCCGGGGATTGCCGGGCACGCCCTCCTTGGGCCATTGCTCTACGGCCGCCCGGAAGGCCTCATGCACCGCCTCTTCGGCGAGATCGAAATCCCCCAAAAGCCGGATCAAGGTGGCCAGGATACGGCGCGATTCCAAGCGGTAGACTTCGTCCACCTTGGCCAGGGCCGATCCGCTTTCCGCCTCACCCATATCCTTCCTCTTCGCTCCAATGCCCCGCGCCCCCGCCCGGGATCCTCAGGCCCGCACGGCCTCGGTTACTTCGTAAAAATCGATGGGCCTTATCTCCAGAGCGCACCCCATCTTCTCCCCCACCCTGGCCGCCGGATGCTTGGAGGCCGCCTGAATGGCTTCATTCAAGTCCCTCGCTTCCAGGATGAAGAAACCGCCCAACTGTTCCTTGGCCTCTATATAGGGCCCGTCGTGGAGGACGGTTTTGCCGTTGAGGGGCCGCAAAGTGGTGCTGGACCGGGTCGGCGCCAGGGAGGCGATGAGGGCCAAATGCCCCCCTTGCCGCAGGTCCTCGTCATGGGACTTGCACTTCACGCCCATCTCCTCGAGCTCGGCCTTGGACATGGCCGCGTATTTCCTCTCATCGCCGTAGGCCAGGCACAGGTACTTCATGGGAGCCTCCTTTAATAGGCGATAAGGGCAAAACTCGCTCGCCGACCTATTGTCGAAGGCCGATCGGAAAATCGACAAAGTTCATCGCGAAAAAGAAAGGGTATGCTACCTTCCTGGTTGCCGCTCGCGGCATCACCTCACCCAACCTATCGGAGCCGATATGTCCAAAGAAAGAAACACGAAAAAGGAAACCAAGAAGACCCCGGTCAAATCCATGAAGGAAAAGAAGGCCGATAAGAAGGCGAAGAAGGCCGGCAAGTAAACCGGATCGGGGGGCATCGCCGCCTTGGCATGCCCCTCCCTTTTGCGCTTTTTAGGTTCAAAAGCGGTATCGGAGCAGACGAAGCATGTTCCTGAAGGCGGGAACCAAGGCCAGCGCCCGATAAATCAAGCGAGGTTTCAGCGGCAGCGACTTCACGCCGCCCGCCCGGAAAACGGATAAGTCATCGACCCGCTGGAATCCCGGATTCATCCTGTCGACTTCGCGAACATCATCCACCGCCCATTTGTGCTCGGCCCCGGTGGTTTCCTTGAGTTTGGCTTTCCCGGATTTGATGGCGAAGGAATTCATGACATCGAATACCATTTGACCATGTGTGAAATGCTTCGTCAGGCGCCCGAATAAGGCGCGCACGTCACCTTCACTCAAGTACTCCAACAAGCCCTCCGCGATAATCATCGCCGGCCTGTCATTCGGAATCGAGGGTAACCAGCCCGCTTCCGTTACCGAAGATGCGATCATGCGGTAGTTTTCCGAGTCCGAGAAGAATCGTTTTCTCAATTCGATTACTTCCGGATAATCCACATCGAACCAGCTTACCTTCCGTGCGGGCTTGATCCTGGAGATCCGCGTATCCAATCCGCAGCCCAGATTAAGGACAATCGCATCCGGATTCGTTTTCAGGAACCCATGGATCCAATCGTCCATTTGCTTGGCCCTGACCACCATGATATTCCCGTTGCCGGGGCCGTTCAGCTTTTCGAAATCGTAATCGATCGCGCCGACCATGGCGTTGGCCTTATCGTCATGCAGGATCGATCTATCCGACCGGCTGTCGAGAGCCTTCGCGTAAAGCGTGATCAGCAGGGTGGCTTTTGCTTCCGTGAGCTGAACTTTATGGAGCTTGGCTTCCGAAGCGCTCATAGCCACGCCCTATAGATTGAGTTTTCTCGATCCCAGGTATTTCACCATGGCCGGATCCCGGTGATCGAAGAAAAGGCTCTTTTCCGTATCCAAGGACTTGATGGCATCCATGTCCTCGGCCGCGAGTTCGAAGTCGAAGATGTTGAAGTTCTCGACAATCCGCTCTTTGCGCACCGACTTGGGGATGGCTACCACGCCCCGCTGGATGAGCCAACGCAGGATGACTTGGGCGACCGTCTTCTTGTGCTTGGCGGCGAGGGAAACCAGTACCGGATTCTTGAAGATATCGTTGCGCCCCTCCGCGAAAGGTCCCCACGACTCGATCTGGACCTTATTCTCCGCAAGGAATTTATGCGCGGCGATCTGCTGATGGAAGGGATGCGTTTCAATCTGGTTGACGGCCGGAACCACCTGGCTATGGACGATGAAATCCATGACCCGATCCGGATGGAAATTGCTTACGCCGATGGCCCGCACCCGGCCCTCGCGATAAACCTCTTCCATCGCCCGCCAGGCGCCGAACACGTCCCCGTAGGGCTGGTGGATGAGGTACAGGTCCAGATAATCGAGGCCCAGCTTCTTAAGCGATTTTTCGAAGGCCCGTTTGCCGCTCTCGTACCCGGCATCCTGCACCCACAACTTGGTTGTAATGAATAGCTCCGCCCGCGGCACGCCGCTGCGCTTGATCGCCTTGCCCACGGCTTCTTCATTCATATAGGAGGCCGCCGTATCGATGAGGCGATAGCCGGCGTCGATGGCATCGTAAACGCTACGCTCGCACTCCGCGGCATCCGGCACTTGGAAGACGCCGAATCCCAACATGGGCATCTCCACGCCGTTGTTCAGGGTCACCTTCGGAACGGTTTCCGTTTGTTGCATGTTCGAACCCCAGCCCGAATAAATTTGGTGCAAGGGAAACTAAGCCTTACATTGGACTTGGGCAAGAAATATCGGGGAGGAAGCCATGAGCGGACATGCGGTAATCATCGCCGGCGGGGGCCCGACTGGCATGACGTTGGCGGGCGAACTGGCCTTGGCGGGCATCGACGTCGCCATCGTCGAACGGCGCGCGGGCCAGGACGTCCTCGGCAGGCGCGCGGGCGGACTGCACTCCCGCACCATCGAGGCTTTCGATCAACGAGGGATCGCCGAACGCTTCCTCTCGCAGGGAAAGGTGATGCAGATCGTAGGCTTCAACATGGTCCGGCTGGACATGAGCGACTTCCCCACCCGGCATAACTACGGCCTGGCGCTGACGCAAAAGCACATCGAACGCATCCTGGCCGAATGGATCGACGGGCTGCCGGTGACGATGTATCGCGGATGCGAAGTAGTCGGATTCGGGCAGGACGACTCCGGCGTGAACGTATCGATCTCTGACGGCCGGACGCTCCGGGCCCAGTATCTGGTCGGCTGCGATGGCGGCCGCAGCCTGGTCCGCAAAACGGCCGGCATCGCCTTCCCCGGCTGGGACGCGACGACAAGCTGGCTGATCGCGGACGTCGAATATGCCGAAGAACCGAAATGGGGCTTCCACCAGGACGCTACCGGCACTCACGCCCTGGGGCGGTCGGAGGAAGCGGGACGCATGGGCGTGGTCCTGGTCGAGCGGGAAACCGAACATGGTGGGGAACCGACTTTACGCGATCTCAGCGACGCGCTTGTGAGCATCTATGGAACGGATTTCGGGGCTCGCAATCCTTCGTCGATTTCACGGTTCACCGATATGTCACGTCAGGCCGCAGCCTATCGCGACCGGCGCATCCTATTGGCGGGCGACGCAGCGCATGTGCATCCTCCGATCGGCGGACAGGGCCTCAACATAGGCGTCCAGGATGCGATGAACCTGGGCTGGAAGTTGGCGCAGGTGGTTAAGGGGATATCGCCGGAGACTATCTTGGATAGCTACCAGGCTGAGCGCCATCCGGTGGCCGCGCGAGTGCTGCGCACTACGATGGCGCAGGTCGCGCTGCGCCGTCCGGATGAACGCACCAAGGCCTTGGGCGATTTTATTGCGGAATTGGTTGTAATGGAGGAGCCGCGCAAACGGATTGCCGCGGAGATGTCTGGTTTGGGGATTCATTACGACCTTGGCGCGGGGCATCCTTTGCTTGGACGGCGTATGCCTGACCTCGATTTGATGACAGCGAGCGGGCCGGTGCGGGTGTTTACACTACTACATGATGCGCGAGCGGTGCTGCTGAACCTTGGGGAGCCTGGGGTGATTGACATTGGGGCTTGGGGGGAGCGGGTGAAGATGATCGAAGCGAAGTATGAGGGTAAGTGGGAGCTTCCTGTGCTTGGGGTGGTAAACGCTCCGTGGGCCATATTGATTCGGCCGGATGGGTATGTGGCTTGGGCGGGAGGCGGAGGGCGGGCGGGGCTGACTGAGGCGATGGAGACTTGGTTTGGCGGGGCGGGCG
>JAEKLQ010000075.1:24069-25205 GCA_019509785.1 Fibrobacterota bacterium
TTGGGGGGGGGGGGGGGGGAGTAGAAGGATTGGGAGGGAACTGGGGTGCAGTGGTTAATCTAAGATTTTCGCATTATGCACAATGTGCATGAACGTTTGCGCCAGTAGGAAGTGACTTGGAAAGGGATGGGCGATACGCGAGGATGCGGGCGGAGTGGGGTACTACCGCCCCCGGAGCCCGCACCCGCAGCGTGCAATTGATCTTATTTGACTGAATTTTCGGACCGGTTCTAAACCTAAAAAAGGAGAACCGGATGATTGAAGAGATCCTCGCACATTGCAGAAAAGGGCCTGGTGGACGCCGCCTTTTGACCGCTGAACAAAAACGACGTATCGTAGAAGGATGGCAGCAGAGCGGCCTTTCAGGCCCGGAGTTCTGCCGCCGACACGATATCTTGCTTGCCATGCTTTATAAGTGGCGAAAAGATTCCATCCGAGGAGCGAAAATGGGCATCCAGAACGACGGCGAACTCTTTTCCGATGCGGAAATGGACGCAATGCGCAGAGAGAATGACGAGCTGAAGAAGGCCTTGGGCGAAGCCCATCTGGACATCAAGATTTTAAAAAAAAAGTTAGAGATGGATGCCCTAAGACGAGCCGGGAAGAAACCCAAAATTACGCACGAGGATTTGAAGTGAGCCAGAACCGAATCCATCGGCTTTTCGGGGTTTCGAAAGGCACATCGTATTACAAGAAGAAAGGCTATCCAAAATCTCGCAAGCAGCCTCTTAGTAAGGATGCTGCGACTTTGACGGTCTTGAAAGAGATCAGCCGAAGTCGGCCCACCTATGGCTGCCCCAGGGTGCGGGCCATTGCCAAGCGCGATTTTGGCCTTTCCCTAACGAGTCATAAGGTGTATCGCCTGATGAAGGAGAATGGCCTGCTGCTTCGCAATAAGGGGACGCGAAATCCTCCCCGTGAGCATACCGGAAAGGTGAGTGTGAAAACCTCCAATACGAGATGGGCCAGTGATTTGACCCAGATACGTCTTTGGGATGGAACGCGCCTGCGCTTCACCTATATCCTGGACTGCTGCGACCGCAGCATCATCTCCTATCGAATCGGCCGGTATATGTGGGCTGTGGATGTGGAACAGATTCTTCAAGAAGCCTTGCTGAAACGGTTCGGGCAGGTGC
>JAEKLQ010000076.1 GCA_019509785.1 Fibrobacterota bacterium
GATCGGCGAAGAAATCGCCGTGGAGTGCATGAAGGCCGGCGCCGATGATTACCTCATGAAGGGGCATCTGACGCGTTTGCTTCCCGCCATCGAGAGAGGGCTACGGGAAGCGGGAAACAGGGCCGAGCGGAAACGTCTCGAGATCGAGCAGAAACGCGCCGAAGAGGAAATAAAACGCAACGAAGCCAAACGCTTCGAATTGGAACGCGAGTTGATGCAGTCGCAGAAAATGGAGAGCCTCGGAACGCTCGCCAGCGGCATCGCCCACGATTTCAATAATATCCTGGCCATTATTTCCGGCTATGCGGAACTCGGCGGAAGGAAATCGCTATCGCATCAGCCGGAATTGATGAAATGCTTCGAGGCGATTTCCCTCGCCTCCCGCCGCGGCGCCTTACTGGTAAGCCAATTGTTGACTTTCGCGCGCAAGTCGGAAACGGTATTCCGGTCGGTCGACATCAACGCCCTTATCGTCGAGTTGACCCTGTTTTTCTCCGAGACCTTCCCCAAAACCATCCATATATCGACGAACCTCGAAAGGAACGCTCCCGCTATCGTCGCCGACGTAACCCAGCTTCACCAGGTTTTCATGAATCTTTGCGTTAACGCCAGGGATGCCATGGCGGAGGGCGGGAGCATTGCGATCGCGACCAGGGTTCTTGAGAACGCGGATGTCAAACCGGAATTCCCGAAAGCAACCGCGCAAAGGTATATGGCAATCGTGATTTCCGATACCGGCAGCGGCATGGACGAACGCACCAAGGGTAAGATTTTCGATCCCTTTTTCACCACCAAGGATCCCAGTAAGGGAACCGGTTTGGGTCTCGCGCTCGTGCATTCCATCATCGAAAACCACCAGGGAATGATCGGTGTGGAAAGCGAAATCGGGAAAGGGACCGCATTCCGCCTTTATCTGCCGATTGAAGCGTCCTTTGCCGATGAAAAGGAACCGCGAAAGGACATTTACTTCAACCCGCCGGCGGGGACCGGAACGGTGCTTCTTATCGAAGACGAAGCCATGATCATCGACATGGTGCAATCCGTTCTGAACAGCGAAGGATATTCGCTTTTGACGGCGCGGGACGGCGAGGAAGGGGTCGCGATGTTCGCCCGGCATCAAAAGGAAATCGTAGCCGTCCTTTCGGATTTCGGCCTGCCTAAATTAAGGGGCGATGAGGTCGCCAGGCGGATCAAGAAAATCGATCCTAAGGCCGACATCATCCTTATAAGCGGTTTTTTCGATCCGGGGATCAAAATCAACATGGAAAAGATCGGCGTGAATCGGTTCATCCAAAAACCCTTCACGATCGCCGAACTGGCCTGTTGCCTCCAATCCGTTGTCGACGCGAAGGATTGATCGAACTCTTAATCCCGTTGCGGCCCGCCCGGGCTTTCGCATCGCCCCAGGCGTTCGGCGGTTACTTGAACAGCCGGAAGCGCAGCGTCTTCTCGCCCGGCCCTAAGGTAACGGTGGTATCGATGGGCGGAAAGCTGCGATGGCTGATTTGGATCTTGTGCTTGCCCGCGGTCAATTCCTTGTCCTTAACGGGCGTGGTTCCCACGAAGCGGCCGTCCACGATCACTTCGGCGAAGGGCGGGGCCGTGGTCACCGTGAGCAGGGACTTGAAGCCGGCCAGCCGATTGGGTTCCGGCTTTGGCGTTTGCTCGGTTGCGTCCCCGTTTCCCTCCGGAGGCGTCGTGGTCGGCTGGGTTTGGTCCGCATGATTATCCGCGACGTTCTTGGGATGGGCCGACGGATGCGGTTCGGGCCGGGGCTGCGGCATCGGCTCGGGCCGGGGTTCCGGCGCGGTTCCCGACACCGTAATCTCGGCGGAAGCCTGCTTGCTCGCGTCCTCCAGCGATACGGCCCGGATGGTGGCGGCTCCGGGCTTGTTGGCCCACACTTCCCCGTCTTGCACCGAGGCGATGCCGGGATCGCTGCTTTCCCAGCGCACCATGGCGGAGGCTCCGGGAGGCTGCACGTCGGCCATGAACCTGCGCTTCTGGCCGGCCTGCAATTCCATCGAGGACGGTTGCAAGGTAACCGAAGCCACGACCGGGGCCTTGGGCTGCTCGACATGCGGGGCCGGCTCCGGAACGGGTTCTTTTTTGAACACGAGGAAAGCGGCGGCCGCAAGCAAAGCCACGGCCGCCAGGCCGCCCGTGATCCACAGCAAGGTATTCTTGGCGGCGGAGGGCGGGCGGGTGCCGCTGAAACTGGATTCGCCTGGTCCTCTCGCCTGCCAGCTACCGGTGCCCGGACCGATCCCCGAACCGGCGCGGATGCCCGATCCCGCGCGGATACCGGTGCCTGGCTTGCCTCCGGGAAGAGGCCGTTCCGTGCGCTGGCCCGGACGTAATGGGGTTTTCGCTTCTTCGTCCGGAGCGGGCGCGGGGGTGAGGTCCACCACGGTATGGTTGCCGGCCAGCTTGCCCGTCTTTTCCAGGAAGTCGCGCGTCACGTCCGACAAATCCATGAGGCCGCGCTGGTTGAGCCAGGTGCGCAATTGCAGGGACACCCAGCGCGCGCCCTTCCCGCGCTGCAGCGGATCCTTTTGCAGCAAGGTATCGACAAGGCCGGCCAAGACGGGATCCGCTTCCGGAGCGAGGTTGATCACCGGCTCGTGGGGAAGGTCGCAGATCTGCCGCATGATGGTGGGGATGTTCGGGCCCGAGAAGGGCTTCCGCCCGGACAAGCAGTAGTACAACACGGCGCCCAGGGAGAACATGTCGGTCTGATGGGTCGGCTTCTTGCCCTCGACCTGTTCCGGGGACATGAAATTCGGCGAGCCCAGGATGCTGCCCGTCTGGGTCATGCTCTGTTCGCTGATGTGGGCGATGCCGAAGTCGGCGATCTTGAGCACCCCGTCCGACTTGAACATCATGTTTTCGGGCTTGATGTCGCGATGCACCACGCCCGATTTCTCGGCGGTGATCAACCCGTCGGCGGCCTGGCAGATGATGGCGGCGCAGACCTCCGGATTCATCGGTTGGCCGTTCAGGAGGTTGAGCACGAATTGCAGGTTAGGCCCGTCGATGTACTCCATCACCAGGTATTGGGCCCCGTCTTCCAATCCGTAATCGAAGATCTCGACGATGTTGGGATTACGCAGCCCCGCGGCGGTCTTGGCTTCCACCGTGAAACGGTCGAGCAGATTGGCGTTACCGGAGAGATGGGAATGGATGACCTTGATGGCCACCATGCGGTTGAGGGCGGGATCTTCGGCGAGGTAAACCGTGGCCATCGCGCCTTGCCCCAACTTGGTCAGGGCATTGTAACGGCCGAACCGGATTTGGGCTGCGCCTCTACTGGGTTTTGACATCGGTGGTTCTTCGCCGCGGGCCATGGCGGCATCGGGACGAAACGACCCTCTCGATGCCAAATTTACATTCAATCGGCCCTTTAACGGGCTCATTGCCGCGAACGTGGGAACGCCGGCTTCCCCTGGGTCGTAAGGTAAAGGGTATTTCTTGCTGTCTTTTTTACCTTTTTGCGGGTAATCGCCCCTTCCATTCCCCCAGGGAGACGTTCATGATCGCCACTTCCGTCCGTTCCATCCTCGAGAAGCTGAACAAGTACACCAAAGGCCTCCTGGAAGGCGCGGTGGGCGCGGCGGTGACGCGATCCCATTACGAGATCATCGCCAGCCACGTCTTGGCCCAGGCCCTGGAAGAAGGCAAGGGCGATCTCGCCTACATCCTGGCCTATTTCAAGGTGAACGGCGCGCTCTTCAAGAACGCCTTGAACCAGGACTTGAAGGAGTTGCGGATGGGCAATACCGGCAAGCCGGTGTTCTCCCCCACCTTCATGACCCTTTTGGAAGCCGCTTGGGCGGAAGCCTCCCTGAACCTCGGTGAATCCCAAATCCGCGGCGCCGCGCTGGTGCTCGCCCTCAAGCGCATGCCTTCCTTGATGTCCCCGGGGCTCCAGGATCAGTTCGCCCTCATCAGCACGGAAACCTTGCTCGCCAAGTTCGCCGAGATCACGGCGCAGTCGAAGGAAACGGAAGAAGCCCCCGCGGGCGGCAAGAACGGCGACGGCTCCCCCGCCGAGGGAAGCAACCTGGCGCGGTTCACGACCAACTTCACCGAAATGGCCCGGCAGGGAAAGGTCGATCCCATCTTCGGGCGCGACAACGAGATCCGCATGGTGGTCGACATCCTCTCGCGCCGCCGCAAGAACAATCCCATCATGGTGGGCGAAGCGGGCGTAGGCAAGACCGCGGTGATCGAAGGCCTGGCCTTGCGCATCGCCCAAGGCCAAGTGCCGGACATCCTGAAGAACGTGGAGATCCGCGGGCTGGACATGGGCCTGATGGCCGCCGGCGCGGGCGTGCGTGGCGAATTCGAGAACCGCCTGAAGGGCGTCATCAAGGAAGTCAAATCCTCGACTACGCCCATCATCCTCTTTATCGACGAGACGCACACCATCATCGGGGCGGGCGGCGAAGCGGGCCAGAACGATGCGGCCAACCTGCTCAAGCCGGAAATGGCGCGCGGGGAATTGAAGATCATGGGCGCCACCACGCTCACGGAATTCCGCAAGTACTTCGAAAAGGATCCGGCCATGGCCCGCCGCTTCCAGATGGTCAAGGTGGAAGAGCCCGATCCCGAGACCGCGGCCATCATGCTCCGCGGCCTCAGGGTCAATTACGAGAAGTTCCACGGGGTGAAGATCACCTACGAGGGCATCAAGGCGGCTTGCGAGCTGTCCCACAAATACATCGCCGGGCGGCAATTGCCGGACAAAGCGGTGGACCTGCTCGATACCGCGGCGGCCCGCGTGAAGATGGGCCTCACGGCCAAGCCTCCGGTGCTGGTCAACCTGGACCAGGCCATCGAGAACCTGAAGATCGAGATCGCCACCTTGGAGAAGGACGATGCCTCGGGCGCCTTGCCCGATCGCGAAGTCTTGGCCAAGGCCAAGTCGCGCCTGGAAAACGTCCAGGGCGAGACGAAGGAAGTGGAAGATCGCTGGAAGAAGGAACTGGAAGCGGTGAAGGAGATCATCGCCTTGCAGGATCGGATTTCCGCGGGCAAAGCGGCCGCGGATGCGGCCAAGCCCGGAGCCGACGGGAAAGCCACGGGAGCCGCCCCGGCCGCCGCCAAGGATGCCAAGGCAAACGCCGCGAAGGCCGCGGAGCCCCTCACCCCCGAACAGGAAGCCTCCCTGCGCGAGGAGTTGGACGCCAAATGGAAGGCCCTCGAAGCCATGCAGGGCGAGGAGCCCATGGTGCATGCCCACGTCGCCCCCGAGGTGATCGCCCAGATCATCGGCGAATGGACCGGCATTCCCGCGGGCAATATGCTTAAGAACGAGGCCCAGGCCTTGCTCGATTTGGAAATGACCATCAACCAACGCGTGGTGGGCCAGGAAATGGGCGTGGCCGAAATGGCCTCCACCCTGCGCGGGGCCAAGCTGGGCCTGGGCAATCCGGAAGCCCCCATGGGCGTGTTCCTTGTGACCGGCCCTTCGGGCGTGGGCAAGACCGAGGTGGCGCGCGCCATATCGGACATCCTCTTCGGCGGCGAGAAATTCGTGGTCACCATCAACATGAGCGAATACCAGGACAGCATGTCGGTGACCCAGTTGAAGGGCGCCAGCGCCGGCTACGTGGGCTACGGGGACGGGGGCGTCCTGACGGAAGGCGTGCGGCGCCGGCCCTATACCGTGGTCATCCTGGACGAGGTCGAAAAGGCGCATAAGGACGTGCTGAACATGTTCTACCAGGTGTTCGACAAGGGCATGCTGCGGGACGGCGAAGGCCGGGACATCAACTTCCGCAATACCGTCATCATCATGACCAGTAATCTTGGTTTGGAAACCATCACCAACATGCATATCCTGAGCCAGGATCGGTCCCTGGACGAATACCGCGAGGCCATCCTGGGCGAACTCACCGCCCATTTCGCCCCCGCCCTGCTCGGCCGTTGCAAGGTGGTCCCCTTCCTGCCCCTGGATGCCGAGGTGCTCAAGCGCATCGTCATGCTCAAGCTGATGAAGTTGGGCAAGCGGCTGATGGAAAAGCACAAGCTGGCCTTCGCGGTGGCGCCGGAAGTGGTGCGCGACATCGTGGTGCTGTGCACCACCTCCCAGAGCGGCGCGCGCAACATCGATACCGTCATCGATCAGAAGCTGATGCCGCTGATCTCGGGCTATATCCTGCGGCATATGGCGGAAGAGAAGACCTACACCCATCTGTTCCTGTACTCGGACGGCCAGGGCGGCTTCGCCTGCAACTTCTCGGTGGGCGATTTCGTGTTGCCCCCGGAACTTTCCGAAGAGGGTTCGGGAGAATCGGAGGGCCAGGAAGGCGGGGAGACCCAGGTGCTGGCGAAAGAAGCGGCCGCCGAATAAAGGGTTCGCCTTTCGCCCCGCTCGGCCCCCTTGCTCTCCCCGGGTAAGTGAGCCGCATCACATCCAACCTATACGAAATTGATCTATTTTCGAGGATGGATGGCGCTCACTCCGCTGGGGTGAGCTGCCGCACATTTTCATCGCCAAAGGAATCCTATGGCATCTGCGGACACTTCGGTCTTTTCCTTCAAGGTCGGGACCCTGCCTCTGGACACTTTCCGCGTCATCGAATTCATCGGCCAGGAAGCCATTTCGGAGTGCTACCACTTCACCATCCGCGCCGTGGCCTTCGACACTGAGCTCAAGTTCGAAGAAGGCATCGGGGTGGCGGGAACCCTGTACGTGCGCGGGGCGGATTACGAGGTCACCCATTACGGGATCATCACCGCATTCACCCAGGTGCCGGACAGCGACGGCACGGTGGCCTTGAACTTCACCTACGAGTTCACCCTGGAGCCGCGCGTGCGCCGGGCTTCTTACACCGTGCAAAGCCGGATTTTCCAGGCTAAAACCGCGCCGCAAATCGTGGATGAAGTGCTCTCCGATTACCTGGAAAAGACTCAGGACTACAAGATCGACGTAAAGTGCGAGGTAGGCTCGGATTACCCGAAGCGCGAGTTCACCGTGCAGTACAACGAGTCCGATCTGGACTTCATCCAGCGGCTGCTCGAAGACGAAGGCATCTGCTACTTCTTCGACCATTCCGGAGATCGCGAAGTCCTTATCATCACCAACAAGAAAACCGTGTTGAAACCGCTGGAACATACGCCGAAACTCCCCTTCCGCCCGGAAATGGGCATGCATGCCGAGAACGGCGAATACGTGGACGCCCTCAACAAGACCATGCGCTGGATGAGCGGAGCCCACACCGTCCTCAAGGACTACAACTACCGCACGCCCGAGACGCCCGTAATCGGCCTGGTCGACATGAAGGGGACGACCGGAAAATTTTACCATTACGGCGATCACATGAAGACATCCGAGGAGGCCAAGCGCTTGGCCCAGATCCGGGCCGAGATGTTCTTCTGCCAGCGCGAAATCTACCGGGGCACGGGCATCGCGCGGGCCATGCAGACCGGCCGGCGCTACACCTTGGAGAAGGCCGATGCGGAAGGCTTCAACGGCGAATACCTGCTGGTCCGGGTGACGCATCTGGGGGACATGGGCGGGGAAGCGGCGGGCAATCACAGCTTCGAGGCCATCCCGGCCGCGGTGCAGTTCCGGCCCCAGCTGAAAACCGCCAAGCCCAAGGCCCCCGGCATCCTCACCGCCAAGGTGGACGGGCAGAAAGGCTCCTACGCCTATATCGACGAAGAAGGCCGCTATCGCATGAAGCTCTTCTTCGATCGCAGCGACGACAAGGACGGCAAGGCAAGCAAATCCATCCGCCTGGCCCAACCCTATGCGGGCGCCGGCTACGGCATGCACTTCCCCCTCCATACCGAGACCGAAATCGCGGTCGGCTTCGTGGACGGCGATTTGGACCGGCCCATCGGCCTGGGGGCCCTGCCCAATCCATCCAAGGGAACGCCGGTGAAGGCGGGCAACAAGCATCAGAACATGATGAAGTCCCATTCCGGCAATTCCATGATCCTGGAGGACAAGGAAGGCGCGACGGGAATCCATTTCGCCACCTCGGGCGGCCATAAGATGGGTTTCGACGATTCCGCCGGCACCAAGGGTTTCAACGTGAAGACCTCGGGAGGGCATACCCTCGCGCTCGACGATAAGGGGCAGGGCATTTCCCTGCATACCACCGGGGGCATCGATCTCAAGTTGGACGACAAAGGCACCCAAGTGGTTTTGGACACCCATGGCAACACCATTACCATGAAGGACAGCGGCGCCAACATCAACATCAAGACCGCCTCCGGGGGCCTGAGCATCACCATGGACGGGGGCGGCGGGAAAATCGCCGTCGCCGCCGATACCGAGATCAAGCTGACCGTGGGGGCCAGCAGCCTCACCATGGGCAGCGACGGCACCATCAAGCTGGAAGGCAAGGACGTGACGGTGAAAGGCTCGGCCAGCGCCACCGTGGACGGAGGACCAAAAGTATTGGTCAAGGGCGTGGACGCCGCCATGAAGGGCGATGGCTCGGCTAACGTTTCCGCCCCCGCCGTGACGGTCAAGGCCGACGGGGCCCTGACCCTGAAAGGGGCCATGGTCTCCTCGGAAGCCGACGCGGTGAACATCGTGAAGGGCGGCGCCGCCGTCATGCTTAACCCTTAAGGCGCAGAATGCAGTCCGCCCCCGCGACGCCCGTACGGCCCAAGCCGGAAACCGTTTTCCTCCCGGGGCAGGACGGGGAAGGCGCGCCGGTTTTTTCGATCCTGCTCAAGCGCAGCTATGCCTTGAAAGCGGATGGAACCCTGGTGCGTGCCGAGATCGATGAACCCTTGCGGAAGATCGACGAATATTGGGACAAGGGCGATCCCGAAACCGCCACCGTGAAATTCGAAGCGGACCTGGCCCCTTTCAAGGAACGAACCGATCTGGTCTTTATTGGCAAGGCCCATGCGCCCGCGGGCAAGCCGGTCACCGTCCTGGACGCCGGCATCCAGGTGGATGGCAGCGGGCGCAAGCTGATCCGCGTCTTCGGGGATCGCAAATGCGCCTATCGGCAAGGCCTGCCGCCGCTATTCAGCGAACCGCAGCCGTTCACGGAGATGGAGATCCGCTACGAGAACGCCTATGGCGGCAAGGATGAAACCAGCCTCCCGGACATGCCTCTCTTCTATCCGCGCAATCCCATGGGGAAGGGCCTGGCCCTGAAGAACACGCGAGAGATCGTGCATGGGATGGCCTTGCCCAACCTCGAGGATCCGGAAGACCTGCTTACGCCGGAGCGATTGATCCTGGATCTGCCGGAGGGATGGCGCCTGCAACCCATGCCGCAAGGGCTGGGCTGGTATCCGCGCACCTGCTATCCGCGCAGCTTCTTCGCCGGCTCCATCCCGCCCTTCCTGCTGCCGGAGGCCCTCACCAAGGAAGAGCATCTGGGGCTGGTGCCCAAGAACCATATCGCGCTGGCCCGCAGCCTCAAGCTCCCCGCCTTCCATCCCCGCTTCAATAACGGCGCCTCGCCCGGCCTGGCCCTGCCGCGCTTGTCCGGAGGGGAAACCGTGCGGTTACGTAACCTCACGCCTGAGGGTCTGATGCAATTCGCCTTGCCCGTCGAGAAGCCATCCGTTTCCATAGATATGGGGCTGGGCCGGAAATCGCCCGAGGCGGTCTTGGATACGGTCTGCATACGCGGGGAGGACATGCAGGTGGATCTGGTATGGCGCGCCAGCGTGGGCTATCCCGGGATCGATTGGCTGCCGGAAATGACCAAGCTGGAAGTGGGCGTAGAATGAACGCGGAGGCGGCGACGGCAGCAACGGCGGAAGACCGGAAGGTCCGCAAGGTTTTCCTTCCGGGGCAATCTCCCGAAGGCAAGCCGATCTACAGCCTGCTCTTGAAACGGACGTACGACATACGGGCGGGCCAGTGCGTAAGGGCCAAGGAGGATCGCAAGCTCTTCCCCGCCGACGTACATTGGGCCGATCCCATGAATTCGTCCGTGCGCTTCGAATCGGACTTCATCCCTTTCAAGCTGCGTACCGACGTGGCCTTCAACGGCAAAGCCTATTCGGCGGGCGGCGTCCCGGTGCAAAGCCTCACGGCCGCGCTTACCGTCGGAACGGCCCGCAAGGAAGTCCTGGTGGTCGGGGATCGCTTGTGCCGCTGGATGGAAGGGGGACGCATCGCCGCCACTTCTCCCGAACCCTTCGCGGTCATGGATCTCCGCTATGAGAACGCCTACGGCGGCGTGGATCTGCATTCCGATCCGGCCTTGCCCTTCGGCTACCCGCGCAACCCGCTCGGGAAAGGCTTCGTGGTGAAGGCCACGCCCAAGACCTTGCGCGATTTGCATTTGCCCAACGTGGAGGATCCGAAGGTCCGCCTGGGAGCGGGTAACCTTTGCATCCAAGAGCTCAAGAACTGGGAGAAGCAACCCATGCCGGCGGGGCTGGGTTGGTTCCCGAAGCTATGGCGCCCGCGGGCCCTTTTGGCCGGCACCATGCCCGGCGACGTGGAACTCGAAGAAGAGTTGCGCACCGCCTATGCTTCCGTGCTGCCGGCGGATCAGAAGGAATTGTACCTGAAGCACCGGCTGCCCAAGATGGATTTCCGTTTCTTCAACGGCGCTTCCCAGGGCCTCGATTTCCCTTACCTTACCGGCACGGAGAAGATCGTCCTGGAGAATCTCATGCCGGAAGGCCGTATGGAATTCACGCTTCCGGGCGAAAGGCCCAAGGTGCATATCGATATCGGGCTGGGCCCGCAGGAGCCGGAAAGCGTATTGCATACGGTCCAGATCCACGGCGAAGAATCCCAGGTGGATCTGGTTTGGCGCGCGGCCATCCCCTACCCGGGCACGGATTGGCTGCCGCAAATGACCAAGCTGGAACTCACCCTAACATGAGGTCGCCATGACGGATATCCCCGCCCACCCGGGAAGAGCCATGTACCTGTACGGCGTCCTCGGCATCGCCGCCACCGCGGCCTATTTCGGTTTCGCCATGCTCGACTCGCGCTTCCTGCCAGAGCAGCGGGCTTCCGCCCTCGTGACCGCCAAGCATTTCGTGCCTTCCGGCACCACCTATCGGACCCAAGTGGTCGGCAACCAGAATCTGACCCTGCCCATGGAAACCGGGGACGGTTATCTAATCTACCTGGAGGTGGAAGGCAAAGCGGCGGGCCTGGGCGTGGCGAAACCGGTATTCGATTCCCTGGCCGAAGGCGCGCGCGTGGACGTGGTCTATTCCCGCCGCCGTTTCACCGGACGCATCGACGTGAAACGCCTCGCGGAGGAAAAGTAGCATGCCCAATTTCCCGGCCGCATCGATGGGCACCATGGTGGTGGGCCTCGACATCCACACCCAAGCCATCCCCCCTGCCCCGCCCGCGCCCCTGCCCGCGCCTTACATGGGTTCCATCTTCATGTGGATGACCCCGAAATTCCCCATGTGCAACGTCTTCGTCAACAGCACGCCGGCCGCCGCCGTCGGTTCCCTCGGCTATTCGGTGCACATCCCCATGGGCATCCCGGCCAATCCCACCAATGCCGGCTATTGGAAACGCTATCTGACCAATATCCCCATGGCCTTGGGGCTGGCCGCCTTGTCCATCTTCGCCAACATGGCCATCGCCGCCATCACCATGCTCATCCCCAAACCCAAGGCGGCCGAGTCCTTCATCAAGGATGTCACCGGCATCGATACCTCGAGCGGAACGACCTTCTACAATTCGGTGAAGGCCAGCTTCGCGTCCTATACGCAATGGGCCACCTGGGTGAAGCTCTTGATGCCGCCCATCCCGTTTCCGGGCGGGCAAGGCTCGGTGGCCCTGGGCAGCCCCAACGTGACCATCAACGGGGCGAACATGGGATTCATCATGCCTTTGGCGGCGACTTCGTGCAGCGATATCCCCATCGTGCCGAATGCGAACACCTTGGGCTTCAGCAACGTGTTGGTGGGGGTGAGCGTGGGGGCCATCATCAAGGGGCTGGTGGTGAATGCGGCGAAAGCGGGGATTTCCTTGGGAGTGAAGAAAGGCGCGACGGCGGCGGTCAAGGCCATGAGCCAGGGCGGCGAAGGCACCGTGTGTAAAATCGGATGAGCCAGGGAAAAGCGAGCGCCGGGCATCCGGTAGACGTAGCCAGCGGGACTTTGTTCTCCCGTTATAAGGACGTCTCCATTCGAGGCAAGTTCGAGCTGTTCTGGGAACGTTACTACAGCACCGGCATGCGGGACGAGCGGGGAGGGCCGTTCGGGCCGGGATGGGCGTGCCCGCTTTTCATGACCTTGACGCGGGATGACGCAGGCTATGCCATGAAAGATGGTGATGGCGCGTTGATCCTTTTTCCGGATCCCAAAGGCGAAGTGGAAAAGGGCGGGACCATCCGCAACCTGACCGTCTTCCATGAGATCGCCAAACGGGGAATCGATTACGTGGTCACCCGTTGGAGCCCGAACGACGTGGACGTGGAATGCTTCGTCTTCCGCGGCGTCGTAAAGGGGAAACCCTGGCCATTGATCGCCATCGAAGACCCGACCGGCCAAGGCCTCGATTTGGGCTACACCCAGGAAGGCCAACTGCGGGAAGTCAAGCAACGGACCGAGGGCATTTCCCTGCTGGTGGAATACGGGGCCGGCCGCAAGGTGGCCGCCTTGCATCTCACCGCCGACGGGACCGCGCGGGAAACGGTCGCGCGCTACGAGTACGATGCGCAGGGATTGCTCTCCGCCGCCTTCGATGCCCTGGGCATGGCGGACCGCTACGAATACGATCGGGAAGGCCGCATGACCCGCGAAATGGCCAAGGACGGCGGCGTATTCGCCTTCAAGTTCGACGGGGAAAGCCGGTGCGTGCGGGCATCGGGGATCGACGGATACGATGCCAAAAGCATCCGCTACTTCCCCAATATCGGCTTCACCGAGGTCACCGACAGCATGGGAGCGGTGACGCGCTACCAGTGGCTCCCTACGGGCCAGGTCGTGCTCAAGATCAATCCCTTGGGCCACATGAAGAAGACCGAGTTCGATGAGCTCGGCCGCATCGCGGTGGAAACCGATGAGGGCGGAGCCGTAACGAAGTACGGTTTCGACGCCTACGGCAACCGCGACAAGCTCACCGATGCCATGGGCCTGACCGCGACGACGATCTATAATCCGGGGCATCTGCCCATAGCCATGATCGACAAGGCCGGCAACGAGTGGAAGTGGGAGTACGATGCCCGCAACCGCCTGATCGCCGTCGATAGCCCGCTGGAATTGCGCGTCGAGTACAAGTACGACGAACGCGGGAACGTCATCGAGATCAAGGGCGCCGAAGGCGCCAAGATGACGCAGGGATTTTCCGAACGGGGACGGCTGATTTGGTCCTCGGACTGGGAAGGCAACCGCACGCTGTTCCAATCCGATCCCTTGCGCCGCCGCATCCGCATCACGCGCCCCCAAGGCGGGACCACGGAACAGCATTACGATGTCCTGGGGCGGCTGGTACGCTTGACCTTCCCCGATGGCACGTCCAAGTCCTGGGAATACAATCCCGTAGGCTTGGTCACTGCGGCCACCGATGCCATGGGCCGGACCACCCGTTATCATATCGGCCCTTGCCGGCGCCTGTTCCAGCGCACCGATCCGGACGGGACCCAGGTGCGTTATGCCTGGGGCAGCGAACCGGGACGCCTGCTCCGCATCCACAATCAGAAAGGCGAGATCTATTCCTTCGACCATGATCCCGCCGGGCGCGTGGTGCATGAAAAAGCCTTCGACGGCCGCGAAATGTGGTTCGAGTACGATCCCTCCGGCCAGATCGCGGCCACGCGCACGGCCTTGGGCCAGGAGACCCGCTTCCAACGCGATGCAGTCGGCCGGGTAGCCAAGGCCGTACTACCGGACGGCACCGAACACGCCTTCGCCTACAATCCGCTCGGGGATCTCCTCAAGGCGGAGAACCCCGATTGCAAGGTGGAGTTCGAGCGCAACGCGGTGGGCCGCATGCTCAAGGCTGCCCAAGGCGGGCATGCGGTGGAAATGGGCTTCGTGGCGGGCGGGCTGCGCACGCGCATCAAGACCAGCCAAGGCTTGGAAGCCGTGTTCGGATTCGACGGGAATGAACGCCTTCGGGATCTCACCGTCAACGGACGCAAACTGCTCCGCTATCGCCGGGACGCGGAAGGCCGGGAAGCGGGCATGCTCTTCGCCGATACCGTGGGACTGGCCCAAGCGCATAACCTCATGGGCAATCTCGTGGGCCAGAAGGTGTTCAGCGGTGCGGCCATGAACGCGGAAGGGAATTGGCAAGGTCCCGATCCCTTCGCGGCCGCCACCCCGGGGACCGTGCGTAGGGCCTACCAATACGCCACCGACGGGGATTTGCTGGCCCTTAAGGATAGCCGTTGGGGGCTTTCGCAGTTCGGCTACGATTCCCGCGAACGACTGCTGCGCGCCACGCGCGACGGAGCCTCATCCGAGCATTTCGAATTCGATACTTGCGACAACCTGGTCCGCATTTCCGATGGCCTGCAGGACCGCCGCCTCGACTATGCCCCCGGCAGCCGGCTCCAGGCCGCCGGCCAAACGGCCTATGCCTATGACGATCAGGGGCGCCTGGTTTCCAAACGGGTCGTCGACGGCGCGCTGACGCGGGAGTGGCTCTTTACCTGGAACGACTTGGATCAGCTTCGCACCGCCATCACGCCCGAGGGCGCGGTCTGGACTTACCGTTACGACGCCCTGGGCCGCCGCATCGCCAAGGAAGGCCCCGGGGAAAAATTCGAATACCTGTGGGACGGCAACAAGGTGGTCGAGGTCATCCGCAACGGCGAAACCCATTCCTCCTGGCTTTGGGCCACGGACGGCTCCCATCGGCCCATCGCCAGCCTGCAAGGCGGCAAGGCCTACGCCGTGATTTCCGACCACATGGGCACGCCGCGGGAACTGATCGACGAAAATGGCCAGGTTTCCTGGTCCGCGGCGCCCTCCGCCTGGGGCGGGCGCAAGGACGGCGACGATGGCGCGGACTGCCCGATCCGATTCCAAGGGCAATGGTTCGACGCGGAGACGGGCTTCCATTACAACCGCTTCCGGTATTACGATCCGGAAACGGGGCGTTTTATCAGCCCGGATCCCATCGGCCCGGACGGCGGCCTCAATCTTTACGCCTACGTGGCGAATCCCCTGAGTTGGGTGGATATCTACGGATGGCACGGCAACAACGCCTCCTCTGACAACACCCAGCACGTTTACGAGATCAAGGACAACCAAACCGGCGATACCTTTAAGTACGGCATCAGCGGCCAGCCGATGAACCAGGATGGGACTTCGCCTCGGGCGAATACGCAAGTCAACGCGTTGAACAACAATCCTGACCTGGCCGAGGATAAGACCGGTATTCCGACAGACAAGTCCCGTTTCGGACCGGGAGAGGACCAAAAAGACCGCTTTACGGCCACTATCGTGAAAAAGGGCATCGAGGGCGACGGCGACCAGACGGCCCGGGAAAAGGCGCTGGCTTTGGAGCAGAAAAAGGTCGATAAATACGCGGAAAAGGATCCGGATGGCGAAGGGCCCGTCGGGAACAAGCGCCCGCAGCCCACGAAATCCTGCGGTTGAAAAAGCGAGGCTAGCATGTTCGATTTGACCTTCCGTCCCAATACGCCCATCCCCAAAAGGGATGATTTCATCTGGTGGACCAACCACGTCAAAGACGCCTACCTGCGCGCGCTCGGCGACGTCAAAACGGGGAAGATCAAGAAGATTAATCTTGGAGGCATGGCGAACGATTACGTTCGGGAGAAGCCTTACCACTATAGTGAAAAAGTCGATCCCGGCATCACCGGAGGGGCCTGGCCCTTCGACTTCGAGGCGTGGTGGCAAGCAGATACCCTGCAGCGGAAGCGCATGGTGATCGATTGGCTCCGCGATCGCCTACTGGAAATCGGCAAATTCCACGGTTGGGACCTGGAGCCTTTCCAGCGCGCCCATGACGAAGTCGTCAAGAACGGGTTCGTGAACCAATGCACCGACTCGAAAGGGGTGGCGAGTCCGGATAAGAAGTGGATCGCCAAGCGGCATTACGATTTCAACCAGGACCGCATCGCCTATTTCATCGTCGTAGAGGGCAAGGATAAGGCCGAACGGGGGCGCTTCCCGGTGGCGGAATCCCAGCCCAACGTCTTCCACTTGCGTAAGACCATGGGCAAGCTGCAATGGACATCTCCCACCCGCGTGGCCCTGCTGGGCGAAGACGGATCGGAAAAGGGGGCCGTGGAATTGAAAGACAAGCTCAAGGAATGAACGCGGAGCGGGTCGCGTCGTGATCTACCTCGACCATAACGCCACATCGCCCCTGGATCCGCGCGTCCTCGAGCGCATGTTGCCTTACCTGCGCGAACGCTGGGGGAATGCCTCCAGCCGCGACCATGCCTTCGGTTGGGATGCGCGGGATGCGGTCGAAGAAGCCCGCTTCCGGGTGGCCGAACTCATCCATGCCCAACCGCGGGAAATCTTCTTCACCTCAGGCGCGAGCGAAAGCCTGGCCACGGCTCTGTTCGGGCTTTTCCCTTGGGGTAACCCGGAGGGAACCCCGCCCGGGCCGTCGGGCAGGGCCGATTCCTTCTCCGCGGCGCCTGCGCCGGTCCGGACCCCTGAGGCCTCGGCCGGCATCGCCGCCACCGCCGTCGAGCACGAAGCCGTCCTGGCCCCCTGTCGCCGATTGGAAGCGCGCGGCGTTCCCTTTCGCCTCCTCCCCGTGGACGCGGGCGGCAACTTAGACCTCGCGGCCCTGGCTGCCGCCGATGAAAAGCCCAAGGCGATCTGCATTCAGGCCGCCAACAACGAAACCGGCGTCCTCTTCCCCATCCGCCGGGCCGCCGCCTTGGCCCATGCCCGCGGGGCCATGCTCATCGTCGATGCCGCCCAGGCTCTGGGCCGCTTCCCGCTGGACGCCCGCGAAGACGGATTCGATTTGGCCGCCTTCTCCGCGCATAAGCTCTACGGGCCGCAAGGCGTGGGGGCATTGTACGTGCGAGGGGGCCTGGAACGAACGCCCCTAGAGGCGTTGATCCCGGGAGGCGGCCAGGAAGGCGGGCTGCGGGGCGGAACCTTGAACGTAGCGGCCATCGTGGGGTTCGGCGAGGCCTGCCGATTGGCCGGCCTGGAAATGGCCGGGGAAACCGCCCGGTTACTCCCCCTACGCGACCGGCTGGAGGGGGGCCTGATGGCCGCCTTCCCGCAAATCAGGATCAATGGCGCAGGCGACCGTCTACCCAATACGTCCAACCTGGTCTTCCCGGGCGCCGATGCCCGCTTGCTCATCCGCGACATGCATGACGTGGCCGTCTCCACCCGCTCGGCTTGCGCCAGCGGATCCGGGGAGGCCAGCCACGTGCTCCGGGCCATGGGACTGAGCGAAGAGGGTGCCCTCGCCTCGATCCGCTTCAGCCTGGGGAGGGGCAACACGGAAGCGGAAATCGATACGGTCATCGAAAAGGCCTCGGCATCCTACCGCAAGCTCCTGGGAATCGGCGCGCTCTCGCGAACCGCGCCGGCGCCCTGATCCGCGATGCAAGAAGCCCTCGCCCTGACCTGGAAAACCTTGGACGCCCGTTTGCGGAACCTGCGTTTCGGCGCCGCCGCGGCCCTGGCCGATTTGCTGGTCCTGGCCGGGCTGGCCATCGGGCTGCGTTCGCCCTGGGTAACCCTGGGGTTACCTATGCCGATCCTGCTGGGGGTGGTTTTCGTGGAACGCGATCGGCGCCTGCTTTTCGCCTGGGAAGATCGAGTGCTGGCCCTATGGGGAAACTCGGATCTGAGCATGGGCGTGCTGGCGCGGACCCTCGCCGATTTCCCCCATCCCCTGAAACAATCCCTGCGGGCCATGGCCGCCGGGCTGCCGGAGAACGGGGATTATCGCGTCCCCGATGCGCCGGGCCTCGCAGCCTATCGATGCGTTTTCTGGACCCGCAGCCTCTTGGAGGAAATCCGCTTACGCAGGTCCGCCGTTCTCGCGCTGGCCTTGGCTTGCCTGCCCTTCTCCGTATGGTGGTTCTCCGCGCATCTCCGCTACGGGTTGCTTATCGGCCTGGCTCCATTGGCGATCGTCCCCATCGGCCAGGCGGTAGGTCTCCGCAGGGCCTGGCGGGCATGGCAGGGTCGCCGCGGCGGTCCGCTGTCCGCGGAATCCGCCCCGTCCACGCAGTCAGCCCCATTGGCCCAGTCAGGCCCATCCTCCTTATCCTCCGTCCCCGGCTGCGCCGAGCGTTTGGAAAAACTGGATTGGACCCGCATCCCGGCCCGTTGGCGCCGAACCCTTCGCGCCGAACTGGGGCTTAGGGATCCGGCCGGTCCCGGCTGAAAGCGACTTACCCGCGCCGGCCGTCTTCGGCAAATCGATTAATCGGAGAGCGCGAAGAAACTATTTGCTTCCGGCCCTGTCGAACGTATTTCCGGGTTATCCGGCCGAAAAAAATGCGGCCCGAATGAAGGAGACTACCGTGTTACACTATTCCTTGGTATTCCTGGTTTTCGCCATCGTCGCCGCCGTCCTCGGATTCAGCGGTCTGGCGGGCATGGCGGCCGGGTTCGCGAAAATCCTTTTCTTCGCTTTCCTGGTGATTTGGCTGGTTACCTTCCTCCTGGGCCGCAAACGCACCTTGCTCTGAATCCTAGAACCAAAGGATTTGAGCTCTAAATGAATCGAGCCAATCGGGGTTGGGCCGCACGCAGCTTGCGGCCGGCCGCCGGATCGTCCCGCATGAGCAGGAAGTCGGCGAAATCGAAACCGGGGCCCACCGTGCATCCGGTCAAGGTGTAGTCCCCGGAGGATTCGGCCGCTTGCCATTCGCCGGCGGCGATGACCTCCACCGGGGAGCGTCCCCGGCCGGGCGGCCCCAGCGCCAGGCGTCGCGAGGATGCGAAATCCTTGGACACCCGCCACAGGCGCAAAGGGGCGCCGGCATAGTAATGCCAAACCTCATCCGACGCGACGCGGTGGAACACGCTCTTCTGCCCGCGCTCCAATAGGAAAAAAATCGTGGTCAGGGCCGCGCGCCGGCCCTTCCGCGTCGCGACCGATTCCCGCGAGCGGTGGATTTCCCGGTAGTATCCCCCTTCCGGGTGGGGCGACAAGTGGAGCCGGCGTATCAGCGCGGCGGCAGCTTCCATCGGAACATCTTCCTTCCAAAAGCCCCAAGCGGACGGGCGGAATCCCGACCCGTGTGATCCCGCTCACCGAAGGGGTCGAAGTGATTAAACATATTATTATTCCGAACGCTCCAATCCGCGGCGAAGGGAATCCGAATGCCATCTTCAACGGTCCTCAAGTTCTCGCTCAAGATCGGAGCCCTCGCACCGGACGCTTTCCGGGTGCTGGAATTCACCCTCGAAGAGGCCATGTCGGAATGCTTCCGCTTGCATATCGAAGCCGCCAGCAGCGACCCGAACGTCCCCTATGCCGACCTGATCGGTAAGGACGCGCATCTCACCGTCGCGGGGGAGGATTTCTCCGTCAAGCACCATGGCGTGGTCACCGCCTTCAACCAGTATCCCGACAGCAGCAAGAATTTCGGGCAGGAAAGCTACCTGTACGAGATCGCCATCGAACCGCGCCTGAAGCTGGCCGCCTATACCTCCCAAAGCCGCATCTTCCTGAAGAAGTCCTTCCAGGATATCGTCACGGAGATCCTGAAGGGGGCCGGCCTGGCCGCGGACGATTACGAGCTGAAGATCAAAGGCACGCCCCGCAAGCGCGAATACGTGGTCCAGTACAACGAGACCGATCTCGACTTCTTCTCCCGCCTCCTGGAAGACGAAGGGCTCTATTACCGGTTCGATCATGCGGGCGATAAAGAGAAGCTGATCCTGGCGGACAACCTGGAC
The DNA here is from genome assembly GCA_019509785.1 of Fibrobacterota bacterium. Lineage (NCBI taxonomy): Bacteria > Pseudomonadati > Fibrobacterota > Fibrobacterota bacterium. The sequence goes on from JAEKLQ010000076.1 coordinate 19,792, forward strand.
GGCATCGCCGCCATCTCGCATACGCCCACCGTGGAGTACATGACCGAAACCGGTCTATCGCACCTGGTTTCCGAGAACGAGAAGAAGGACCACATCATCAAGTTGCGCCGGACGCAACGGATGGTCACGGGCAAAGCCACCGTCAAGGATTACAACGACCGGACGCCGGACGTGGCGGTACTGGGCAGGGCGACCAAGCCCGGTCAAGGCGAGGATTACCGCTATGGGCCCCAGGCCCTCAATACCGGCGAAGCCGATCGGATCGCGACCCTGCGGGCGGAGATGCATGCCGCCGTCAAGATTAAGCTGGAAGGCGAAGGCATCTGCCGGGCCTTCCGCGCGGGCATGCGCTTCGAACTCAAGGATCCCCACGGCAACAGCCACCTGGAGGGGAAATACACCCTGCTGCGCGTCATCCATCATGGGGATCAACGCGAAGGCTTCGAAGGCGACAAAGCCAAGCTGATTTATAAGAACGATTTCGAATGCATTCCCGCCGATACCGTTTACCGCCCTCCCCTGCGGACCGCCAAACCCAAGATCGCCGGATTCCTATCCGCCAAGGTGGACGGCGTGGAGGGCCAGTACGCCTTCCTCGATGAGGACGGCCGCTACCATGCCAAGCTGCCCTTCGATCTCACGGACAAGAAGGACGGCCAGGCCAGCCTGCCCGTGCGCATGAACCAGCCCTACGGCGGGCCCAATTACGGGATGCACTTCCCCGTACACATCGGCAACGAAATAGTCCTGGCCTTCGAGGATGGCGATCCGGATCGACCCATGGCCCTGGGAACCGTTCCCAACCCGAGCACGGCTTCGCCCGTGAACAAGCGGAACCCGTCGGAGAGCATCATCCGCACGGCCACCGGCCACCAGATCAAGCTGGACGACAAGGACGGCAAGACCGTCATCGAGATCATCACCAAGGGCAAGCACGTGATCACCTTGAACGATGATCCGGATCATCAGGAAATCCGCTTGAAGACGACCAACGCCAACGAGCTGGTGTTCGACGACAAGAACAAGCACATCACCATGCAGACTCCCGAGGGCGCGCATATCCTGAAGATGGATTACGATAAGAAGGTCTTCTCGGTGGATACGAAGTACGGCCATAAGCTGACGATGGACGACGAGAAGAAGGCGGTGGCGCTGCAGACCAAGGATGGGCACATCCTGAGGCTGGACGACGACAAGAAGCTTCTCACCTTGCAGGACGGGAAGGGGAAGCACGTGATCCAGATCGACGCGGGCGGGGACCTGATCTCCCTGACCACCTCCGGAGACATGGAGTTCTCCGCCAAGGGATCGCTGAACATCGAAGCGAAAGAGATCAGCATGACCGCCAAGTCCGGGGCCATCAACGTCAAGGCATCCGCGGGAGACATCTCGGCCGACGGCATGAACATCAATTTGGCGGCCAAGCAGAAGCTCGCCATGGAAGGAAAGGTGGAAGCCGGATTGTCGGGAACGCAGACCAAGGTCGAAGGCAAGGCTACCCTGGAACTCTCGTCCAAGGGCCAGACCAAGGTGGGAGGATTGCAAGTGAGCGTAGCGGGGCAGGCCATGAGCGAGCTCAAAGGCGCCGTGGTGATGATCAACTGATGGAGTGGCTCAGCAAAATCGTACCCGGCAACGCGCCGGACGGCAACCCCATCCTCTCCGTGCTCGGAAAAAAAACCTATCGGTTCGCGAACGGGCAAATCGCGCTCGAAGACGATCAAGAACAGATCCCCTTCACCGAGGCGGATGAATTCTGGGGCGAGGGGAAGCCCCAGAACGATGCCATGAAATTGGAATCGGATCTGGTCGCTTTCAAACCCATGACCGACGTCATCCTGATCGGCAAGGCGCATTCCCCCAGGGGCGCCAAGGTCCCCTTCCTCGACGTGGGGATCCAGATCGCGTCGAGCCGCAAAATCGCCCGCCTCTTCGGCGATCGTAAGGCCTACGTTACGGCGACGGGAATCGATTTCACCCCGCCGGAGCACTTCTCGGAGATGCCCCTGGATTTTTCCCGCGCCTATGGCGGTTCGGATACCCGTTCGGACGAGGGCTTGACCTACACCTATCTGAGGAATCCCATCGGGCGCGGATTCGTGATCAAGAACCATCCCAAGGCCGTCCAGGATCTGCAGCTCCCGAACATCGAGGATCCCCAAAGGCCGCTGACCCCGCAGAACTTATGCCTAGGCCGTTTCGAGAAGTGGAAAGAAGCTCCCGACCCGGTCGCCTTCGGATACCAGAACAAGAATTCGCACCCCCGCTTCACCTTGGCGGGACTGCCCCCGGATCAATGGGCCCAGGCCGAAGCGGAACGCCTGCATTCCCTGAAAGGTATGCGAACCGTGGGCACGCCGGGCTCGCCGGTACCTCCCCAGCCCGCGCCCATGCTGAACCCGCTCTTCTTCAACGGGGCGTCCAAGGGAATGTGCCTTCCCTCCCTCCGAGGCGACGAGGGGATCAAGTTCGCCCATATGGACAGGGACGCGGCGCAATTCTCCTTCGCCCTTCCCGGCATCCGCCCGAAAGCCTGGATCGACGTGGGCGAAGGCCGCGAGGAGATGGCCATGTCCTTGCATACCGTCATCATCTATAAAGAGACCAACCAACTCGTCATGGTCTGGCGTGGATGCGCCTACTACGGCGGCATCGATGCGCTGCGGACCTTCACGGCCTTCGAGTGCGGAGTGGAGGAAGCTTGAATGGGTAAGCCTGCGGCCCGCATGGGCGACACCACGGCGCACGGCGGTACCATTAGCCTGGGCCTCCCCACCGTGCTGATCGGGAAGATGCCCGCCGCCTGCCTGGGCGATATGCATATCTGCCCCATGTGCACGCCCGCGGTTCCCCCCATTCCGCATGTGGGCGGCCCCATCAGCCTCGGGAGCACGGGAGTGCTGATCGGCAAAAAGCCCGCGGCGCGCGTTGCGGACATGACGGTTTGCGTCGGCCCCCCATCCATGCCCGCCATGGGCTGTATGACCGTGCTGGTGGGCGAAGTCGGAGGCGGGGGCGGAGGCGGCGGTGGAGCGGCGGCCGCCGCTAAGGCTGCCGCGGTCAAGGGACCCAAGGCCGCCAGCCCCTTCCCCCTGGCGGAACCTCCGAAGGATGCGGAAATCCATTCCATCGAATGCGAGTTCACGGATTCGGCCGGGAAACCCTTGTCCGGCGTCCCTTACGTGATCACTGATCCCGACAAGCGTGAAATCGCGGGCGTATCCACGAGCGACGGCGCGGCCTATCACGGCGGTTACGCCAAGTCCGGCGGATTCAAGCTCCTGGTTCCTGAATTGAAGAACGCCAAGTGGAAGAAAACCCGGCTCGGCCTGGATCAGGAGGCAGCCTTCTCGGTGGAATGCGATCTTCCCGCGGACGTGAAGACGGCTTATGTCTCCATCATCGAGGAGCGCGGGAACCGGCGACGCAGCGTGGCCCTGGAAGAAGTGGCTGTCGCGGGGAAGAAGATCGAAGGGACGTGGAAACCCGATACCGCGGACATAGAAGCCCCGCCCTTGGAAGGGGACGAGAGCCTTGCCGGGGAGCGGCCCGCTTACCATTTCCTATGCGAAGCCGGAGGATTGATCGTCCTCTCGGATACCTTGTCCATCGTGGACACGGCGGAGATCGAGCTCGTGGGCGGGGACGATGCGGGCATAGCCGATGCCGAATACGAGGCTACCCTTCCCTCGGGTGAAATCAAGAAAGGCAAAACCGATCGCCAAGGGAAAGTCCGGATCGCGGATGTGGATCCCGGCGATGTGGACATCACCTTCCCGAAACTGCACGAACCGGAACCGGAGGAAGACGACTCCGGAGAGGCGGGCTGAGATGGCCCCGCGCGGAGGCGCGCCTGCGACCCAGGCTCCCACCCATGCTCCCGTAGGCGGCAAAACCCGCATCAAGCTGGACAAGCATACCTTTCATGTGAAATTCCAGATGCTCAATCCCCTGAGCGGGGCGGCCATCGCCCTGCCCAAGGGAATCAAAGCCCATTTGTTCAATCGCGACGCCACCGTGGGCGATCCGGTCAAGTTGGACTCCCAGGGAAAGGCGGCCCTGACCTTCACCCGAAAGCCTACCGGGCCCAATCCCCCGCAGGACTTCAGCTTCGGCCTGCGCCTCGATGCGCGCACTTACCTGGATATCGGCAATGGGAAGCCGGTCAAGGCGGATTCGCTCGGCATGACCGATAAGCGGGACCTGTTCGAAATCCCCTTGGAGATGCGCACGTCCCAGGGCCATTTCAAATACGGCGCCATCACCGGATTCGCCCATGGGCGCTTCGCCAATTACGCGGGAACGGGAGCGGGGACCAAAGGCGCGCCTCTTCTCTTCACCCTGAATCTCCACTGGTACCCGTTGCAGTTCCGCTTCTACGACATCCTGACCCATGCCCTGGCCGATATCCCCCGAGGCCTTTGCGTGCAGCCTCGCCTCGGCAACCAGACGCCGGCGGAAGCCCTGGAATCCCTCGGCATGGTCGGCGCCTTCCAGCCCGTGGCCACGGTGACCGGAATCAAGCAAAGGCTGCGCTGGTTGGGATTCTACAAGGGCGATATCAACGAAACGGAAGATGCCGCCACCCGCGCCGCGATAGAAAAATTCCAGAAGAAGCATAAGCTGGAAGCCAACGGCCGTCGCAACGCGGCGACGGAAGCCGCCTTGACGGAAGCCTTCTATCGGCGGCGCGTGTCCGTGATGCAGGGGGCCGCCTACCTGGTACCGGTGCTGGCGAAAGATCCCCCGCACGCGGAAGTGCAATTCCAGATGGACCATAAGGACCTCTGGGTTTTCACCAAGAACGACAAGGCCGCCCCGGTGGTCCAGGCCAAGCCCAGGGCGGAAGTAGGCGCGCTCGCCTATCCGGACCGGTTCAAATGGTACGACCTGCCGGATTTCTGGACCTCGCGGGAAGCCCAATTCCGCCGCGGCGGCAACATGAACGTTTTACATGCCTGGAAAGGCTTGCCCGCAACCCTGGGATGCTATCCCGCCGGCAATACCGCCATTCCCGCCGGAGATCCCTTGCAGGCGATCCTGGACGACATGGTGCTGTTGCAAAGCAATGGTACGGCACTCGAAGCCATCGCCCCGACGGATCGCTACGCCGTCTTCGGATTGGACGGCGAGGTACGCGATCCGGATCCGGACCAGCCTTACCTCTCGATGGCCCGCAACGCCGGGGCGAATTACTTCGCCATCCGCGATGACGCGGCCTTCGCCATCCATCTCAGGGGAAACTATTACTTCGGGCATCATGCCCGCGTACCGGCCAACCTCGCGGGGGCCGGCCTGCGCGCCGCGGTGCTTGGTTCGCAGGTGACCCGGGATATCCAGGAACCGCTCGTCCCCGGCGCCGGCAATCTCCAGGAGAATTATTTCCACGGCGTGGATTATCGCGACGGCAAGGTCGTTTCCTACTTAATCGTGTATTGGTCCTGCAAGCTGGCCCGTAGTGCATCGACCACGGGAGCGAATATCGCCATAGTCGACGCCGCCATCGTGAAGTACAAAAAATTCGGCATGGTGTATGGGAAGAAGCGGCACGAGGAACCGGACTTCGAGGTGATCGATAAAGAAAAGCGCACTCATCAACGGACCAAGGTCCTCAAGCATTTCGTAGTCTGGGATACCCCTTCGGCCAAGTGCAGCGTGAGCGTGCACAATGGCAGGGAGCGGGACAATATGGAGCTCACTAAAGCCAGCTTCGCCGCGGATAGTTGGCAGGCCACGAACAGAGGCTGGCAGACGAATCCGGGGGGATGGTTTACCGCCGCGCATGAAATGGGCCATGCCTGCGGCCTGGACGACGACTATATCGAACCGCCGGATGCTTGGATCCAGGGATGGACGCCGCCGATCGTTCCCCGCTTCAACCAATGGGTGAAGGGCAATCCGTTGGCAGAAGACTCCGGCAGCCTCATGGGTCCGCAGTGCATGGGCTTCCGCCACCGGCAACTTTTCCATCACGTGAACTGGATGAATACCGATCCCGCCATCAGGGCGCTGACCGGTAACGTCCGATTTCTTGCCAAAAGCGGTCGCAGCGAATATTACATCCCTCCCCGCCCAATCACATTGCCGCCCGCTCCCGGCGATCGCAACTTCCTGACAACCGAGACCAAGCACATCCACTACATCCCCGTTCTCGGGCAGAATGCGGTGTCCCATGGGACGACGGGAAACATGGATCTCGTCTTGTACAAGGTCGGAAACGATCAAACCCTTAAGGTGCTCGTCCCCAACCAGGAATTCGACGCCATACTATGCGTTTGCCTTTACGTCAGATGGGCCTTCCAGGACGTCGGCTCCGCCGTTTGGCAGCCCGTCGATAAGGAGAACTTCATCAAGGCGCGCTACGATGCCATCTCCAGCTTGATCAACCGCAAGAAATACTTAGGTACCTCCAACTCAACCTATTTCAAAAAGATTTATCTCCTCTTCCGTCTTTACTTCCACGAAGGCGCCGACAGCGAGGAGAACAAAATGTGGCAGAGTCCGGGGACGCATATCCAGCCCCACTTCGACATCACCGCCTGGCGCCACAATCCGGCCCAACGCCCCCTCCCCCCGAGTTACCACACCGCCGGTTTCCAGGCCAATATCTTCGACGTCGATGAGAATTCCCATCCCATCCCCTGGTTCCGCTTTATGCTCGGGCTCCAGGCGGCTAAAATCCAGGCCGCGTCTCTGCTGCGCCGGGCAAGCGTGACGGAGAAGACGACCCTCAAGAATTCCGATCTCGGTTTCCTCCGGGATTGGGCCAACACCCATCTGGGAGCCGCCGGCATCGGCAGCGGCTACTCCATCAAGGACTTCTAGGCCATGGACTTCAACTGCTCGGCCGGAAACCCGCAACGCAATCTGTATATCGATCATGCCGTGGCGGGAAAACCGGATCGAGTGGTACCCATCGCGCTTCCCGATTTCGCAGGCGAGAAAACCCTCTTCGTCCACGAGCATGGGGATTCGATTTGCCTATACTCGGGCGAAGCGATGCATATCTATGCCCCGGACCTGACGAGCCATAAGTTGATTGGCGCCTTACCTGCCGGCCCGGCAGTTCTCCTGCTAAAGGACGGAGCCTGGGCCACCCATGATGGCCCCGTCCGCAAGTATGATGCGGCCTTCAATCCCATCGTGGAAGACACCGTGGTGCCGCGGGGCGGCGCCTGGACGACCTGCCTGGGGGTCTTCCCCGTGGGGGCGAGCGTGGCCCTGGCCTACGCTTTTTCGGGAGGGGCCCGCCAGTGGGCTCCGGAACTCCTCCTGAACGTGGTCAAGGAACGTCCGCCCGCACCGCCGGATCCCGACGCGGAACCCGATCCGGATAACGAAATCCCCCTACCCGGTCTTGAAGTCGTCTCCCGATCCGCGCGGCCCGGTTATGTTAATTCCATGGTCCAGCTCGGCGGGCTCCTCTATGCCGCTGGCGATGGCGGCCTCACCATCCTCCTTCCCGACGGAACCGTTCGGAAGGAAATCAACCTGCCCCGGGGGCTTTGGAACCTTTCCGCCTGCGCCGAAACGGGAAGCGTCGGCGGATTCGCCCAAGATGCGGATGAACGCTGGATTTACCGGGAGTACGAAGCCGGCGGCACGGAGATCCTTGACTACACCCTAACCGGTGCCCAGGCCCAAGGACAAGCGGTGTTCGGTCCCGACGGCTCCCGCTATCTCATGAGCGAAAAACGGCTGGTGAAGCTGGGACCCCGAGGAGATCGGATCTGGTCCCAAGCGCTCCAGACGGAGCATGAGAAAGCACCCTCTTTCCTGGTTTACCGGAACGGATGCGCCTTCGTCGATGGCGGCGCCCTGGTCCTGCTGGATGAGCGGGGGACCATCCTTTTCCGCGTTCCCCTGCCCCGCCAGCGCATCAGCTCGCCGCCCTACCTGGATGCCTCGGGACGCTTTTGGCTAGGGCTGTCTCATGCAGAGGAAGCTATCCTGAGAGTGGAGTTCAAGGTATGAGGGCCGCGTTCGTCATAGCCGCCCTAACTTTAGGCGTATTCATGTCGCAAGAGGCCCGTTCGGCCCCGCCCGATCCGAAACTCATTAAGCAATTTCGAGCGCTCCAGGACAGCTTGGCCCGGGTCCGGGAAGCCGCCGGCCCATGGAAGCGGGCCTTGGAAAGAGCCTTCGCCAAGGAGTCGGACACCGCCTTGGGACGAAAAGCCGCGGACTTGATTTTCCTGTCCACATATAAGCATTACCCGTTACCTGAAAAGGCGGACCGCGATCTCAAAGCCGCGCGGCGATTCTATGCGGCCTGGAAGAAGCTCTCGGGTGAATGCGTGAAGGCGAAGCTTTCACCCCTGGAACTAACACAGGCCATATACCAATTGACCAATTCGGACTGGGCGCCCGTGAGCGTAACCCTAGGCCCGGGGTTAGACAAACTCTCCGAACCCGCCGACCTGCGCGAATGGGGGCTGGCGCTCATCGCCTTCGGCAAACGGGCTAAGGCTGAGGGGATGGATCCGGCCGCCTCCTGGGATCTCCAGGCGGAATCCTACCTGGTCCGAGAACCCGGGGATCTGGCCAAGGCGAATCTGCAACCTGCTCCGGTAAAGTTCTGAGGATCACCATGCCCGAAATGAGCGGCCAAAACGATCAAATCCAGGGACATGTGGCGTTCGCTCCCGATGCGGCTGGGACATGCCCATGAAGAGGACGGCGTTTTGAAAGTGGAATTCAAACCATGAGGGCCGCGCTCAACATCGCCTTCCTGGCCTTAGGTGTATTCATTTCGCAAGAGGCCCGTTCGTCTCCGCCCGAGCCGAAACTCATGAAGCGATTCCAAGCGCGCCAGGATAGCCTTGCGCGCGCCCGGGAAGCCGCCGGACCCTGGAAAGCCGCCTTGGAAAAAGCCTTCGCTACCGGGGCGGATACGATCTCGGGAAAGGAAACCGCAAACCTGATTTTCCTCTCTACCTATAAACACTACTCGCCTCCCGGAAAGGCGGACCGCGATCTCGAATCCGCCCAGAGGTTCCTTGCGGCCTGGAAGACGTTGGCCGTCGAATGCACGAAGGCGAATCAGCCTCCCTTGGGACTGTCACGGGCCATTTATGAGTTAACCAATTCCGACTGGGCGCCGGTGAGCTTCGCTACGGGCCCAGGTCTCGATAAGCTGGCCGCGCCCGCCGACCTGCGCGTATGGGGACTTGCGCTGATCGCCTTTGGCAAGCGGGCCCAAGCCGCGAAGATGGATCCGGCCGTCGCTTGGCGCATTCAGGCGAAATCCTATCGGGTCCGTGAACCCGGGGATTTGGCCGAGGCGGAATTGAATCCTCCTCCTGTTGCACTCTAAGGAGATGATCCCATGCCCGAAATGAACGGCCAAACCGATCAAGTCCTCAAGGTCCAGCTCAAGTCCCAAATCCTGGCGGCCTCCTGGGAATTGGCCGAGATCGCCGCGGGCGGCACCGTGCCGATCGAGGTGACGACGCTCTACGTAGCCGAGGGATCGGACATCCAGATCACCGTGAAGGATCTGGAAGGGAAAACCATCGACACCGTGAAAGGGAAGGTCTACTCCAATCTATACCGCGCCCCATTCACCGCCTCCAAGCCCAACAAGACCGGCGGCATGTACTACGAGGCCGAGCTATCCCCCCATGGCCTCAAGGCGGTCAGCCCGCGGCTCAAGGTAGGCCCGCCGGTGAAAATCAGCGGCCTGAAGTTCCTGGACGAGAAGGGCGCGGAGATGAAGTCGTTCGACCAAGCCGATCGCATCGAGCTGACGGGGAAGATCGAAGGCCCGCCCGAAGGCACGCCCTGCACCTTCGCCCTCTACCTGGACGAAGGCAAGCCGGAACCCACCTTCATCCGCTCGGCCCAGGGCAAAATCGAAGGCGGCAAGGCGTCCTATATCTGGAAGTTCACCCCGCCCTCGTGGGAGCCCCGTCATCTGATTAAGAGGGACATAGCCCGGGACGGCGAGGAATACTCCCCCATGCGGTACCTTTTCGAATTAGGCTGCCTCGGCGTCCGCGCGCTATCCGCTCCCCTCGAGTACGTGAGTTGGGTGGAAGTGGACTTCGGGCCCATCCAGGGAAAGGCGAAATTGCAGATGCCCGATGGCTCCGAGAAAACCATGGATATCCCCGCCGATGGAATCTTGAAAGTCGCTTCGCCCGGCGCTGGCCGCATTCTGCTGCTGGATATCCTTACATGATCGCGACGGCATTGCCGCGACCCTATTCGCTCGCCGCCTGGGAAGGAAAAAGCCATGTCGAATGAATCCACCCAAACCTATGCAGCGGCCCTGGCCACCGGCCGCGCCCACAAGCTTCCCCTCGTTCCCGTGATCTTCCGGGCGCATGAGGAATTGAAATGCCTCGATGCTGATTTGCTGTCTCAGGACCATGCCAGCGTGGAAGGCAAACCCGTAAGGTCGATCTTACCGGGCGAATTCCAACAAGCTCTGCAATCCTGGCCCGCGTCCCAGGACCTGGAGAAGAAAGGCTGGGGGAAACCCAAGGTCGCCAGCGATAGGTGGATTTACGTGTTCCGTACGCGCGAAAGCGGCGGCCTTGCCCTCGATGCCGAAATCCAGGTGAAGGCGGACGGCGATCAACAACCATGCAAATGCGTATCCTGGCTGCCGGCGGATAAGCAGAAATGGGCGAAGCAATTCCCCCGCCCCGCGACGGTCACCAAGAAAATCTTCTACCTGACCTCGGCCGATCAGCATTTCGTCTTCCTATCCGATTCCCAATTGCCCTACAAGCGCATCGATTTCTATACGACATCCAAGGGGCAGGCCGCCCTGAAGCGGCGCGCCTTGGAGATCCCGAAAGGCGCCTTGGCCCAGGTCGACAAGCTGCCGGCCGCCATCGATTTGCCGGACTCCCGCCTCATCGCCAAAAAGGCGCGGGCCCGCGCCCAGAAGGCCCGGGAAGACTACCTAAAGTTCACGGGCGAAGAGACCACCGCAGCCAAACGCTACATCGCCGATTTCCTCTGGCAGATTTCCAAGAAGGAAGAGAAGGTGGAGAATTGGGTGGCCATGGGCGAGGTGGAAGCCTTCCGGCACGAGCAAGAGCAGAAGATGCGCAAGCTGATGGGCGCAGCCGAAGCCGAAGAGGCCTTCTTCTACGCCTGGATGCTGACAGGCCCATTCCGCGAGGCCCGCGAGGACGCTTTCGCCTCGGAGGAGAAGGATTTCGAACCGCTGGAGAAGTCCTGGTTGGAGGACGAATCCGATCTCCTGGAAGATTCCCTGCTCAGCCGCTATGGTCTGGATTACCTGAAAGAGGAAGGCGAAGAGAACACCTGGTCCGACCGCATGTTCCTGGGGGGAAGCGAGAGTTATTCCGTGAAGAAATCCCTGATCTCCCTGGACGACGGGAAGCTGGGGAATCTACTGAACAAGTTCCTGGTCGGCCGCGTGTTGTGGCGGATGAAAGGATCGGGGCTCACCACCGCCGTAATCACCTTCGAAAAAACGATCGCGATGCAGGCGGAAATCATTCTGGATTTGGAATTGGTGGTTCATCGGCTCCGCCTCCCCATGGCGAATTTCGGGAAGCATCAAGGCAAATATTTTTGGCTGGAAACCGACCGTATCAAGAAAGTGACCCGGATCCATTGCGAAGTATCCAATCTCGAGGCCTCGCTCAAGAACATACCTACGGAGAAATGGAATAAGGCGGTAGAGGGGCTCGAAAAGATCAGCA